>NZ_JBRRET010000037.1:0-39870 GCF_056760435.1 Stenotrophomonas sp. STEN008
GGCGGTGTTTGCCCCTGCGCGCTGGTATGTGCGTTTTTCGGTGGGGCGCGGGGGGGAGGCCCTTGCGTGCTAAGGCCCCCCGGCGCCGGCCGGTGGCCGTCACCTCCTCCTTTACTTCGCACGCAAGGGCATCCGCCCGGCGTGCAGGGGCTGTCGGCACGCAGCGGTGTGCGGACGACGGCACCGTGTTGGGTGGGCAGGTGGGACACCTCCGGGTGTGGTATCCGCGCTAGCATGGGATCGCTCGGGTTGGGGCTGCCTGTGCGCAGGTGCGTGCGTTTTTCCGTGGCGCGCCGGTCGGATGCCCTTGCGTGCGAATGTCCCCCGGCGGCGGCCGGTGGCCGTCACCTCCTCCTTCACTTCGCACGCAAGGGCATCCACCCGGCGTGCAGGGGTTATCGGTGCGCAGAGGTGCGAAAATGCGCCGGGGACATTTGCCCACATGCTGCGGGCCGACGCGAGGCCTTTGCGCTCGCGATCTGCTCGGGCGAAGACGCGCATCTGCACGCAGGCGAGGAATAAAAAAAGACCCGGCAGAGGGAGGGATCTGCCGGGTCCGGATTGCATGGGGGGAGGGACCCATGCAATGAGCGAAAGCGTCGCGTCAGGGCGTGTGGCCGGTCGCGTCCGCTGTTGATTCGTTGTAGCCCTGCACCAGCTCGGACCAGGAGCGTCCAGCCAGCAGGCCAAGACCGACCACGTCCTGCTGGGCCTGCCCGAACCGCTGCAGGTTGTCCTGCCACAGCTGAGCGCCCTGCGACAGCAATCCGGCCGGATCTTCGCTTCGTGCCAGCTCGCCGAGCCAGCCGCCCGTCGCGGTCAGGTTGCGTTCCAGTGCCTTCAGCTGCACGCCGAACATGCTTTCAGCGTTCTCCAGCGCCAACCGGTTCGCGCGCGTTGCGGCGGCGGCCAGCTGGCGGGTGGCATCACTGAAGCGATCGCTGAAGGCGGCGGTCATGGGCGTCGGGAAAGGACTTGATGCATTGCAGCATACGCCGATGATGCCGCATTGCAACAAAAATCATAAAGGCGCCCAAGGCGCCTTTAGAAATCTTTAGATATCAATGGGTTGTTCAGGTGCCGGGGCCCCGGTACCGGCAGCCGGAGGTGCAGGTCTCGTGGACCGTGATCTCGCTCAGCGCCGGCAGCGCGGGCTTGAGTTCGTTCCAGATCCACACCGCCAGGTTCTCGCTGGTCGGGTTTTCCAGGCCGGGGATGTCATTGAGGTAGTGGTGGTCCAGGCGTTCGTAGATCGGCTGGAAGGCCGCCTTCACGTCCCCGAAATCCATGATCCAGCCGGTCTGCGCGCCGGGTTCGCCCTCGACCTTCAGTTCCACCCGGAAGGAGTGGCCATGCAGGCGCGCGCACTTGTGCCCCGGCGGTACGTTCGGGAGGCGGTGGGCCGCCTCAAGCATGAAGACTTTGAAGATTTCCATGAGCGGATTGTACGCCGCTGCTGTCGCATCCGACCGGGATCGCGCCGGCCCCGAAGCGGAGTGACTATTTCCATCCGGATGAAGAGATGTTAGCTTCTCTTATATCCGTATGAAGAGATGTTATTGGTCGGACCCCGGCCAGTCATGGATTACTGCGGAACTTCGTCGCCCTACCACCACCCCACACATCGTCATGCCCCAGCACACCCTGCTCGTGGCGGCCCTGGCCGCCGCTCTGGCCGCGCCATTGTCCGCCGCCGCCGAAACCACCGCTGCCGCCAGTGGCGAAGCCAGTACCCTGGCCGCCGTCCGCGTCACCGGTTCCAACATCAAGCGCGCCGATACCGAGGCGTCCAATCCGGTGCAGGTAATCGGCCGCCAGCAGCTGGAACAGACCGGCAAGGCCACCGTCGCCGATGTGCTGCGCTCGATCTCCGCCAACACCGGCAATGCCAACAACGAGACCACCAACAACGGCTGGGCCTCCGGCTCGGCCAGCATCGGCCTGCGCGGCCTGTCACCGAAGAACACGCTGGTGCTGCTCAACGGCCGTCGCGTGGCGAACTACGGCTTCCCGGCCGGTGGCCTGTCCGATACCTTCGTCGACCTCAATACCCTGCCGCTGGTTGCGGTCGAGCGCATCGAAGTGCTCAAGGATGGTGCTTCGGCCGTGTATGGCTCCGATGCCGTGGCCGGCGTGGTCAACATCATCACCCGCCAGAACTTCGAAGGTGCCGAGATCGGTGGCAGCTTCGGAGGTGCCGACCAAGGGGGCCTGCGCGAGCACAACCTGAAGTTCGTGGGTGGCCTCGGTGATCTGGACAGCGATGGCTACAACATCCTGTTCAGTCTGCAGGGCTACAACCGCGACCGCCTGGACCAGGACGAGCGCGATCTGACCAAGAGCGGCATCTACACCGACCTGCCGGGCGGGCGCTGGAACGGCTGGTCGGCCAAGGGGGCGCGCTATCTGATCAATGGCGTGTCGGTGCCGATGCTCGACGCCAGCGGCAACTGCCCCACCGGGACCACGCGCGTCGCGAGCGCTCCGATCGACGGCCTGGCTGGCGACACCTGCGGCTTCAACCAAGCGCCGTACACCACGCTGATTCCATCCACGAAGCGCTACCAGGCCTATGCCAACGGCACCTTCCGCCTGGGCGACAACGTCGAAGCGTTCGGTGAAGTGCTGTACAGCCAGATCAAGAGCGCGGCCTGGTTCGGCAGCAGCCCGTTCTTCACCCTGGAAAGCGGCCGCTTCGCCCTGAATGCCGAGACCGGCCTGGCCGAGCCGGTGTCGTCGCAGCTGCCGGCGGGCAATCCGTACAACCCCTACGGGCGTGCCGTGCCGATCGAGTACACGTTCTTCGATCTCGGCGGCACCATCAAGACCAACCGCTCCACCGCCTATCGCGGCGTGTTCGGCCTGCGCGGCACGACCGCCAACTGGGACTGGGAAGTGGCGGCGTTCGGTGCGCGCAGCAGCGAGCGTGAGACCGTCTCGGGCGGCTTCGCCAACCGCTGGGCGCTGGCCGATGCGCTGGCCAGCGGCAGCTACAATCTGCTCGACCCGGCGGCGACCCCGCAGTCGGTGCGTGATGCGATCAACATCGCCACGCTGCGTCCGGCCGAATCGAAGCTGCAGGGTGTCGATGCGAAGATCTCGGGCAGCCTGGGCCGCACCTGGGCCGGTGACATCGGCTTTGCCGCTGGCGCCGAGTGGCGCCGCGAGAAGCTCGATTCGAACAACCCCTGGCAGATCGATGCCGGCCTGCAGGTGCGTCCGGCCATCGCCGAGGTGCACGGCGAGCGCCAGGTCAGCGCTGCGTACGCGGAAGTGAACGTGCCGCTGGCCTCGACCCTGGAACTGTCCGCCGCTGCGCGTGCCGATCACTACGATGACTTCGGCGATGCGTTCTCGCCGAAGCTCGGACTGCGCTGGCAACCGCTGGACTTCCTGCTGGTGCGCGCGTCGGCCTCGAAGGGCTTCCGTGCGCCCTCGCTGTCGGAGAACTCCAACAGCACCAGCATCTCCTACGGCAGCGTGGTCGATCCGCGCGACCCGGATGTGCCGGGCTCGCGGCAGAGCCCGACGTTCTTCACCGTGGGTAACAGTGACCTGAAGCCGGAGCGAACCAAGAGCGCGAACTTCGGCGTGGTGCTGTCACCGTGGGCAAACACCAATCTGAGTGTCGACTACTACCGTATCCAGCTCGACAACCTGGTCGGCACCAACAACACCCAGACGCTGATCAACGACAACGTCGCCGGTGCGGTGCAGCGCGATGAGCGCGGCAAGCTGCAGGCCGTATACAACCGCTACCAGAACCTGAGCGAGCTGAAGACATCCGGCATCGACGTGGAACTCCGCCAGCGCATTCCGACGGCGCGCCTGGGAGATTTCACTCTGTCTTCGGCCTACACCCACGTCCGTGACTACCGCCGTCCGACCGTGGTCGGTGGGCCCCTGGTCGACTACGCCGGCAGCAACCTCGGCGCCAGCCTGCCCAAGGACAAGGCCACCACCACGCTGGACTGGAAGTACGGCGACTTCAACGCGGCGGTGACCTGGTACTACACCAGCAGCTATCGGCAGGAAGCCAGTACCGCCGCCAAGGCCGTGCAGCAGCGTGTCGGCAGCTACAGCCAGTACGACCTGTACCTGGGGTACACCGGCATCGACAGCCTGACCCTGTACGCCAAGGTGCAGAACCTGGGTGACAAGACGCCGCCCTACGATGCGTCGTTCCCGGGCATCCGTGCGCCGTATGACTTCACCCAGTACGACCTGCGGGGTCGCTACTTCACACTGGGCTTCGACTACCGCTTCTGATCCACCGCCGTGGCGGGTCACCTGCCGTGACCGGCCACGTTGCCCTCTGCCGTCCTGTTTCCGGGGAGTCACCGTGTCCTTCCACCGCCGTGCCGTTCTTCCGTTGCTGTTCGCCGTTGCCAGCGCAGTGTTCCCCGCGTTGTCGGCGCAGGCGCAGAGCGCCTATTTCTTCCCGCAGGCCAGCGCGGCCGACGCGTTCGACAGCGCCATTCCCACGCCGGAGCAGTTCCTCGGCTATCCGATCGGCAGCCGCTACACCCGCCACGACCAGTTGGTCGCCTATTTCGAGGAACTGGCCAGGCATTCGGACAGGATCCGCGTCCAGCACATTGGACGCAGCTATGAAGGCCGCCCCCTGCTGATTGCCACCATCACCGCGGCCAGCAACCAGGCGCGGTTGGAACAGATCCGCCAGCAGCACGCGACCCTGGTCGATCCGGCACAACCGCGCAGCGCAGCCGGTGACAGCCCGGTGGTGGTCTGGCTGGGCTACAGTGTGCACGGCAATGAAACCTCCAGCGGCGAAGCGGCGATGCTCACCGCGTATTACCTGGTGGCAAATCGCAGCAGTGAAACCCAGCAATGGCTGCAGCAGGCGGTGGTGCTGTTCGACCCGGCGCAGAATCCGGACGGACGCGACCGTGCCGCCAACTGGCACAACGCCTGGGCATCGGACCCGGCCTCGGCCGATCCGGCTGACAAGGAGCATGTCGAGCCGTTCCCGCAGGGCCGTACCAACCATTACTTCACCGATCTCAACCGCGACTGGCTGGCGCTGACCCAGCAGGATTCGCGGCCAAAGGTGGCCGCCTTCCACCAGTGGTACCCGAACGTGCAGATCGACTTCCACGAGATGGGCAAGGACAGCACGTACTACTTCGAGCCTTCGCCGAAGAGCATGCACAGCCCGTTGATCCCGGCTGCCTCCTACGAGTTCAACAGGACACTGGCCACGTACCACGCACAGGCGCTGGACGCACTGGGGTCGCTGTACTACACGGGTGAGAACTTCGACAACTTCTCGCCGGTGTATGGCTCGACCTATCCGGACTTCCATGGCGCGGTCGGTGTCACCGTCGAGCAGGCCAGTTCGCGGGGACGGGTGCAGGAGTCGGTGAACGGGCTGCTGACCTTCCCGTTCACCATCCGCAATCAGGTCGCCACCGGCCTGGGCACGGTGCGCGGTGCGGTGGCCGAGCGCAGTGGCCTGTTCGACCTGCAGAAGACCTTCTTCCAGAGCGCATTGAAGCAGGCCGCGCAGCAGCCGCAGAAGACCTTCGTGTTCGGCGACGCGCATGATCCGGCGTTGACCCGGCGCCTGCTTGAACTGCTGCTCCTGCACCGGATCGAGGTACGCGCGCTGGATCGCGATGTCACCGTCGAGGGGAAGCGCTTCCAGGCAGGCAGTGCCTATGTCGTGCCCGTGCAGCAGGCGCAGTTCCGCCTGGTGCACTCGATCTTCGCCGAGACGCCGCCGATCAAGGGCGACGTGTTCTATGGCAGCACCAGCTACGCTATTGCGCCAGCCTACGGCGTGGCCTTCGCCGGCAGCCGCAGCCGCATCGACGGCGGTGCACAGGTGAGCGAGCTGCCACCACTGCAGGGCGCGGTCGTCGGCGGCCAGGCGGGGTTCGCCTATGCCATCGACTGGCGTGACTACAACGCCAGCCGTGCGCTGGCCGAGCTGCAGGGCAGGGGACTGGCCGCCCGCGCTGCATTCCAGCCGTTCACCGCCGGAACCGCACAGGGCGATGTGGCTTTCGCGGCCGGCAGCATCGTCGTTCCGGTCGCCGGCCAGCCACTGCAGGGGGCGGCCCTGCTCGACGCGGTGGCCGCGGCGGCACGTGCTTCAGGCGTACAGGTGCATGCGTTGTCGAGTGGCCGCAGCCGCGAGGGCATCGATCTCGGCAGCGATGGCGTGAAGGCACTGCGCAAGCCGGCCGTGGCGCTGGTGATGGGCGAAGGCGTGGCGGCCACCGAGATCGGATCGGCCTGGTTCCTGCTGGACCAGCACCTGCACCTGCCGGCCAGCAAGCTGGATCCGCAGCAGCTGGGCAAGGTTCCGCTGGATCGCTACACCACCCTCGTGTTGTCCGGTGGCACCTACAACAGTGTCGATGCGACTGCCGTGGCCGCACTGAAGCGCTGGGTGCAGGCCGGCGGCTCGCTGGTGACCTATGGCAGCGCGTCGAAGTGGGCGATCGAACAGAAGCTCGCCGATGGCGAGAAGACCGGCAAGGACGAAGAGGCCGGCGACGAAAACCGTCGCGCCTTCGGTGACCAGCGCGATATCGCCGCGATCGAGCGGGTGAGCGGCAACATCCTCAGCGCCGATGTCGATACCAGCCATCCCCTGGCGTTCGGCGTGCCGGGCCGGCAGCTGGCGGTGAACAAGGAAAACAGCGTGACGCTGCAGCCGAGTGCGAATCCGTTCTCGACGGTGGTGCGCATCGACGCGTCACCACGGGTCAACGGTTACCTGTCCGAGCGCAATCGTGCGCGGGTGGCAGGCAGTGCGTGGCTGCTGGTGTCGGCCCAGGGAAAGGGCAACGTGGTGCTGTTCGCCGATGATCCGGCACACCGCAAGTACTGGCATGGCACGGATCGACTGCTGATCAATGCGATCTTCTTCGGGAATCTGGCGAATCCGGCGAAAGCACGCGGGTGAGGCGTCTGGCGCCTTGATTGATGCGCGGGCAACAAAAAAGGGACGGCGCGCCAGCGCCGTCCCCGATGTAAGGCCTCCCGCGCAGCGGGACGCCCTCATTCCTGTCAGTCAGGATCAGCCGGCGCGACCGCCGCCGCCCTGGCCGCGGCCACGACCACCGCCGTTGCCGCCTCCGCCACGACGCTGGCCCTGACCAGCGCCGGCACGCTGCTGGCCGTTGCCACCACCCTCACGACGGCCACCACCGGCCTTCTTCGGGCCGGCGTGGGCATGGCGCGGCGCATCGCCGTGCGGACGTCGCGCGTGGCTCTTGCGCGGGGCGCGCTCGCCGGTGTCGTGCTCGGCCTTACCCGGTGCACTGTTGCCCCAGCGGATCGGCACCTGCAGCTCGAAGCCCGGCACATCGCGGATGTCCATGTCGCGTCCGAGCAGGCGCACGATTGCGCGCAGCAGCTTGACCTCGTCCTGCGCCACCAGCGAGATCGCCTGGCCGGTGGAGCCGTTGCGGCCGGTGCGGCCGATGCGGTGCACGTAATCCTCGGCGACCATCGGCAGGTCGAAGTTGATCACCTTCGGCAGCTCGTTGATGTCGATGCCGCGCGCCGCGATGTCGGTGGCCACGAGCACGGTCACGCGACCGGCCTTGAAGTCACCCAGCGCACGCAGGCGCTGGCCCTGGCTCTTGTTGCCATGGATCGCCGCGGTCTTGATGCCCGACTTCTCCAGGAACGCGGCCAGCTTGTCGCTGCCGTGCTTGGTCCGGGCGAACACCAGGGTCTGCTCACGGCTGTCCTGTGCCAGCAGGTGCAGCAGCAGGTCGCGCTTGCGGCCGGCGTCGACCGGATGCACGCGATGGGTGATGGTCTCGGCCACGGTGTTCTTCGGCGTCACCTGGATCTGTTCCGGGTTGCGCATGAACTCCAGCGCCAGCTGGCGGATGTTGTCCTCGAACGTGGCCGAGAACAGCAGGGTCTGACGGTTCTGCTTGGGCAGCTTGGCCAGGATGCGCTTGATCGACGGCAGGAAGCCCATGTCCAGCATGCGGTCGGCTTCGTCCAGCACCAGCAGTTCGATGCCGGACAGGTCGATGCTGCGACGCTCCAGGTGATCGATCAGGCGGCCCGGGCAGGCCACCAGCAGGTCCACGCCACGGCGCAGGATGTCCAGCTGGTTGCCCATGCCGACACCGCCGTAGATGCAGGCGCTGGGGATGCGCAGATACTTGCTGTAGCCGCGCAGGCTGTCATGCACCTGGGTGGCCAGCTCGCGGGTCGGGGCCAGGATCAGTGCGCGCGGCTTGCGCGGGCCACCGCCACGCACTTCCTGCGGCGCGGTGCCCAGATGCTGCAGCAGCGGCAGGCCGAAGGCTGCGGTCTTGCCGGTGCCGGTCTGTGCGCCGGCCAGCAGGTCGCGACCGGCCAGCGCCAGCGGGATCGCCTGCTGCTGGATCGGGGTCGGGTTTTCGTAGCCCTGCTCGGCCAGCGCACGCAGCAGGAAGGGCGCCAGGCCCAGCGATTCAAAAGACATCGAGTGTGCTCCAAGTACAAGAAACGCCTGTCCGAATGGACAGACGGGGGCAGATCAAACTGATCGGCTGACTCGGAGCGTTCCCGTGAACCGCGCTGCGAGAATTGGGTGCAGCCGGCACGAAGCGCAGGCTGGAATGCGTGACGAACGGCGTCGGAGTGGGGGCGGGCGAAGAGGGCGGACCCTGGTCGCCGGCGATCCCGGAGGGAAACGGACGGCCGCTGCAGACTCCGCAAGTCTAAACGATGTTTGAGACTTCACGCAAAAAGGCCTGTTCAGGTAAGGGTTCTCTCTGCAGGGCTGCGCCCTGCACCCGCAGAGGCCGAAGCCACGTCAACGTCAACGTCAAAAGCGGGCTTCCTGAAGGTAGGCGGGGTGGGTCCGGTTGCGGGAGACGCCGTAAACCCGTCCCTGGGGGCTTGGCCGCGGCATCCATGCCGCGGACACCCCGCCATCCGACACCTCCCCGCCTTCGACAGTTTCCCGGTGACGGATGGATGAGATCTGTCACACCGAGGTGGGGCAGGGGTCAGATCCGGATCTGACCCCGGTAGTCACCTGCAATGCCGCTTTTGCCTTTGATCTTCTTTTCTCTTTCCGTGGCGGGCGGAACCGCCGGAATGTGTCAGAAGCCGGGCGGGTGGGGCTGCGCAGGGGCGTGAGCCGCATGGATGCGGCGATCGAGCTTACAGGGACGTACTTGCAGCGTCCCCTGTGCAGTCCCGCCCGCCCGGCCGGGCCGATCAACTACCCGGGGCTCCCCGCGACCAACCCCACCCCCGCCACGAGGGGCCGCGCCGTTGGCTGGAAATCCATGTAACCGCTTACACGGAAACGGATTTTTGCCGTAACGGGTATCATGACCGGCTGACTTCACACAGGAGCCACCCGCTCATGCGCCGCAAGATCGTCGCCGGAAACTGGAAGCTGCATGGCAGCCGTCAATTCGCCAATGAACTGCTGGGGCAGGTGGCTGCGGGGCTGCCGCTGGACGGGGTCGATGTCGTCATCCTGCCGCCGCTGCCGTACCTGGGCGAGCTGGTCGAGGAGTTCGGCGCGACCGGCATGACCTTCGGTGCCCAGGACGTGAGCAGCAACGAGAAGGGGGCCTACACCGGCGAAGTGTGCGCGGCCATGCTGCACGAGGTCGGTGCCCGTTACGGCCTGGTTGGACATTCCGAGCGTCGCCAGTACCACCACGAGAGCAGCGAACTGGTTGCCCGCAAGTTCGCCGCTGCCCTGCATGCCGGCCTGGTGCCGGTACTGTGCGTGGGTGAGACCCTGGAGCAGCGCGAGGCCGGACAGACCGAAGCGGTCATCGCCAGCCAGCTGGCGCCGGTGCTGGATCTCGTCGGTGCCGACGGCTTCGCCAGCGCCGTGGTCGCCTACGAGCCGGTCTGGGCGATCGGCACCGGCCGCACCGCGAGCAAGGAGCAGGCGCAGCAGGTGCACGCGTTCATCCGTGGCGAAGTCGCGCGCATCGATGCTAGAATTGCTGATTCACTGCCCATTCTTTACGGCGGCAGCGTGAAGCCCGACAATGCCGGGGAACTGTTCGCGCAGCCGGATGTCGATGGTGGGCTGGTCGGTGGCGCCTCCCTGGTGGCCGCGGACTTCCTGGCCATCGCGAAGGCGGCGGCCGCGAACTAAATCCTAGAAGTATTGTCCGAGGGCGGATTTCCAATGCTGATGTTGATCCTCAATGTCGTCTACGTGCTGGTTGCCGTAGCCATGATCGCGCTGATCCTGATGCAGCGTGGCTCGGGCGCAGCGGCTGGTTCGGGCTTTGGTGCCGGTGCCTCGGGAACGGTGTTCGGTGCGCGTGGCGCCTCGAACTTCCTGTCCAAGTCGACGAAGTGGCTGGCCGTGGTGTTCTTCGGCATCAGTCTCTTCATGGCCTGGTATGCCGGCCACGGCAGCCGTCCTGCCGCCGAGCAGGACCTGGGTCTGATGTCCGCCCCGGCGGCCAGCGCTCCGGCCGCCCCTGCGGGCGAACTGCCGGCCGTTCCGAAGGCCGATGAGGTCCCGGCAGCCCCGGTTCCGGCGGCGACTGTGCCGGCTCAGGCGGAATCTTCGGTTTCTGGTGAAGAAAAGCCGTCGGAAGGCTCCCAGAAAGACTGAAGCCGGTTACAATACGCGGCGCATCGGGAAGATAGTCTGATGTGATCGTTTGCCCAGGTGGCGGAATTGGTAGACGCACTACCTTGAGGTGGTAGCGACGCAAGTCGTAGGGGTTCGAGTCCCCTCTTGGGCACCATTTGTAAGTAAAGCGGGTTCACCTGGCGCGCAATGCGCCAGGGCGATTCCCGTCCACTCCCCCATGCCAAAGCGCCTGCAGGCGCAGCGGCAGAGGCAAGAGAGAATCGCTGTGCTGGCCGAATATTTGCCGTCTCTGCTGTTTCTGATCGTTGCCACCGGTATCGGCGTCGTGCTGATGCTGGTCGGCCGACTCCTCGGTCCCCGCCGCCCTGATCTGGAAAAGCTCTCGCCGTACGAGTGCGGCTTCGAGGCGTTCGAAGACGCGCGCATGAAGTTCGATGTGCGCTATTACCTGATCGCGATCCAGTTCATCGTCTTCGACCTGGAAATCATCTTCATCGTGCCGTGGACCCAGGTCTTCATGGAGCTGGGTGCCCGTTCGCTGGTCACCATGGGCCTGTTCGTCGGCATGCTGTTCCTCGGTTTCATTTACGTCTGGAAGAAGGGAGCGCTGGAATGGGAGTGATTCAGACGCTCGATGGCCTGATGAACAATCCGACCCCGGAAGGGCGGGTTGATGACATCCTGCGGCCGGAAGGCGACAATCCCCTGCTGGAAAAAGGCTTCGTCACCACCAGCGTCGACGCCCTGCTGAACTGGGCGCGTACCGGCTCGATGTGGCCGATGACCTTCGGCCTGGCCTGCTGTGCCGTGGAGATGATGCACGCCGGCGCCGCGCGCCTGGACCTGGACCGTTACGGCGTGGTGTTCCGCCCGTCGCCGCGCCAGTCCGACGTGATGATCGTCGCCGGTACGCTGGTCAACAAGATGGCCCCGGCACTGCGCAAGGTCTACGACCAGATGCCCGACCCCAAGTGGGTGATCTCCATGGGCAGCTGTGCCAATGGCGGTGGTTATTACCACTATTCCTATTCTGTCGTGCGCGGCTGTGATCGCGTGGTGCCGGTGGACGTCTACGTCCCGGGCTGCCCACCGACCGCCGAGGCGCTGGTGTACGGGATCCTGCAGCTGCAGAAGAAGATCTGGCGTACACAGACCATCGCCCGCTGACCCCTTCACCTGACAAGAGCGCGCCAAGCCCCCATGGCAGAGCAAGCATCCTTCATCGACCGACTCTCCGCACGTTTCGCTGGTGCGAAGGTCATCGTGGTCGAACCCCGCGGCGAAGTGACGCTGGAAGTGCCTGCCGCCGAGTGGCACGCCACCGCCCTGGCGCTGCGTGACGAGTTTGGTTTCGAGCAGGCCGTGGACCTCTGCGGCGTGGACTACCTGGGCTATGGCTCCGACGAATGGGACACCGCCGACGTGTCCTCGCACGGCTTCAGCCGCGGCGTCGAGGGCAAGGCGCAGGGCCGCTTCGCGTGGGGCGAGTTCCCCAGCGAGGAGAGTGCCGAAGGCGCCCGCCCGCAGCACATGCCGACCCAGCGCTTTGCCGTGGTGGCGCAGCTGCGCTCGTACCAGCACAACCTGATGATGCACCTGCGCTGCTTCGCACCTGACGAAGCACTGCCGGTGGTGTCCTCGCTGACCGGCATCTGGCCGGGCCTGAACTGGTTCGAGCGCGAAGCGTTCGATCTGTATGGCGTGATCTTCGAAGGCCACCCGGACCTGCGCCGGATCCTGACCGACTACGGTTTCGTCGGCCATCCGTTCCGCAAGGACTTCCCGCTGATCGGCAATGTCGAAGTGCGCTACGACGAAGAAAAGAAGCGCGTGATCTACGAACCGGTCACCTCGGTTGAGCCGCGTGTCGGCGTGCCGCGCGTGATCCGCGACGACGCCCGTCTGCAGACCGCAGCCGGCGAGCGCGCGCAGGAGGCAGTGAAGTGAGCCACGTACACCAGGCCGGCGAAGCGTTCGCCAGCAATGCCGCCGAAAGCCGGCAGGAAATCCGCAACTACACCATGAACTTCGGCCCGCAGCATCCGGCCGCGCATGGCGTGCTGCGCCTGATCCTGGAGATGGACGGCGAGACCATCATGCGCGCCGACCCGCACGTCGGCCTGCTGCATCGTGGTACCGAGAAGCTGGCCGAGTCCAAGCCGTTCAACCAGTCGATCGGTTACATGGATCGCCTGGATTACGTGTCGATGATGTGCAACGAGCACGCCTACGTGCGCGCGATCGAGACCCTGATGGGCATCGAAGCGCCGGAGCGTGCGCAGTACATCCGTACCATGTACGACGAGATCACCCGCATCCTCAACCACCTGATGTGGCTGGGTTCCAACGCGCTCGACCTGGGCGCGATGGCGGTGATGCTGTATGCCTTCCGCGAGCGCGAAGAGCTGATGGACTGCTACGAAGCGGTTTCCGGCGCGCGCATGCACGCGGCGTACTACCGTCCGGGCGGTGTCTACCGCGACCTGCCGGACCACATGCCGAAGTACAAGGAATCCCGTTGGCACAAGGGCAAGGCGCTGAAGCAGCTCAATGCTTCGCGCGAGGGCTCGCTGCTGGATTTCCTGGAGAACTTCACCAATGAGTTCCCGGGTCGCGTCGACGAGTACGAAACCCTGCTGACCGACAACCGCATCTGGAAGCAGCGCACCGTCGGCATCGGCGTGGTCACCCCGGAACTGGCGCACCAGTGGGGCATGACCGGCGTCATGCTGCGCGGCTCGGGCATCGCCTGGGATCTGCGCAAGAAGCGTCCGTATGCCAAGTACGATGCCGTTGATTTCGACATTCCGCTGGGCAAGGAAGGCGACTGCTACGACCGTTATCTGGTCCGCGTCGCCGAGATGCGTGAGTCCAACCGCATCATCAAGCAGTGCGTGGCATGGCTGAAGGCCAACCCCGGCCCGGTCATGGTCAAGAACTTCAAGGTCGCTCCGCCCAGCCGCGAGGACATGAAGGACGACATGGAAGCGCTGATCCACCACTTCAAGCTGTTCAGCGAAGGCTACTGCGTGCCGGCCGGCGAGACCTACTCGGCGGTGGAGGCCCCGAAGGGTGAGTTCGGCTGCTACCTGGTTTCCGACGGCGCCAACAAGCCCTTCCGCGTGCACCTGCGTGCGCCGGGCTTCGCCCACCTGTCCTCGATCGACTCGGTCGTGCGCGGCCACATGCTGGCCGACGTGGTGGCGATGATCGGTACCTACGATCTGGTGTTCGGCGAGGTTGACCGGTAATGCCGTCTGCCACGCCAACGCCTGCTGCAGGCAGCCGGCGCAAGCCGGCGCTGCAGTTCCTGGAATTTCACGTTATGCATTTCGCTGAGGTCGGCCGATGAAGGCGACAGGTAATTTCGAGGCGGCGCGCGACGTCGACCCGATGGTGGTGCTGAGCGACAAGACCCGCGCTCACATCGATCACTGGCTGTCCAAGTTCCCGCCGGACCGCAAGCGCTCTGCCGTGCTGCAGGGCCTGCATGCGGCCCAGGAGCAGAATGAGGGCTGGCTGACCGACGAGCTGATCGCCGGCGTGGCCAAGTACCTGGACCTGCCGCCGGTGTGGGCCTACGAGGTCGCCAGCTTCTACTCGATGTTCGAGACCGAGAAGGTAGGCCGCAACAACGTGGCCATCTGCACCAACATCAGCTGCTGGCTCAATGGCGCCGAGGACATCGTGCGCCACTGCGAGAAGAAGCTGGGCATCAAGCACGGCGAATCGACCCCGGACGGCCGCGTCTACCTCAAGCGCGAGGAAGAGTGCCTGGCCGGCTGCGGCGGTGCGCCGATGATGGTCATCAACGGTCACTACCATGAGCGTCTGACCCTGGAAAAGGTCGACGAGCTGCTGGACGGGCTGGAGTAAGGGCATGGCACATCACCACGAATCCAAGGGCCCGGTCGGTCCCGCTCCGCTGCCGCACCAGGTGGTCTACACCACCCTGCATTACGACACTCCGTGGTCGTACGAAAGCTACCTCAAGACCGGTGGCTACGCTGCCCTGCGCAAGATCCTCGAAGAGAAGATCCCGCCGGAGCAGGTCATCGAGATGGTCAAGGCCTCCGGCCTGCGCGGCCGCGGTGGCGCAGGCTTCCCGACCGGCCTGAAGTGGTCCTTCATGCCCAAGGGCAACATGCAGAAGTACATCCTCTGCAATTCGGATGAATCCGAGCCGGGCACCTGCAAGGATCGCGACATCCTGCGTTACAACCCGCATTCGGTGGTGGAAGGCATGGCGATCGCCTGCTACGCCACCGGTTCGACCGTGGGCTACAACTACCTGCGCGGCGAGTTCCACCACGAGCCTTTCGAGCACTTCGAGCAGGCCCTGGCCGACGCCTACGCGAACGGCTGGCTGGGCAAGAACGTGCTGGGCTCAGGCGTGGACATCGACATCTACGGTGCTCTCGGTGCCGGTGCTTACATCTGCGGCGAAGAAACCGCGCTGATGGAATCGCTGGAAGGCAAGAAGGGACAGCCGCGCTACAAGCCGCCGTTCCCGGCCAACTTCGGCCTGTACGGCAAGCCGTCGACGATCAACAACACCGAGACCTACGGCTCGGTGCCGGCGATCATCCGCAACGGTCCGGAGTGGTTCAAGGGCCTGAGCCGGACCGCCAATGGCGGCCCGAAGTGCTTCTCGGTCTCCGGCTGCGTGCAGAACGGCGGCAACTTTGAAGTGCCGCTCGGCACCACCTTCGACGAGCTGCTGGAAATGGCCGGTGGCCTGCGCCCGGGCCGTACCCTGAAGGGTGCGATTCCGGGCGGCGTCTCCATGCCGGTGCTCACCGCGGCGGAGCTGAAGGGCCTGCCGATGGACTACGACACCATCCGTGCGCTGGGCTCCGGCCTGGGTTCCGGGGCGGTCGTGGTGCTGGATGACAGCGTGTGCTGCGTCAAGTTCGCCTGCCGCATCAGCCAGTTCTTCCACAAGGAATCCTGCGGCCAGTGCACGCCGTGCCGTGAAGGCACCGGCTGGATGCACCGCGTGCTCGAGCGCATCGTCGCCGGCAAGGCCACGATGGAAGACCTGCACCAGCTGAAGGCGGTGGCCGGCCAGATCGAAGGCCACACCATCTGTGCGTTCGGCGAAGCGGCGGCATGGCCCATCCAGGGCTTCCTGCGCCAGTTCTGGGACGAATTCGAGTACTACATCGTCAACGGTCATTCGATGGTTGACGGCAAGAAGGTGGAGGCAGCCGCCGCATGAGCGCGCAACCCGTAAACCCGAACGTGCCACCGGACCATGTGACCATCGAGATCGATGGCAAGTCCCTGGTCGTGCCCAAGGGTTCGATGATCATCCAGGCCGCCGACAAGGCCGGCATTCCGATTCCGCGCTTCTGCTACCACGAGAAGCTGCCGATCGCCGCCAACTGCCGCATGTGCCTGGTGGACGTGGAGAAGTCGCCGAAGCCGGCGCCGGCCTGCGCCACGCCGGTGATGGACGGCATGAAGGTCGCCACCCGCAGCGAGAAGGCGCTGAAGTTCCAGCGCTCGGTGATGGAGTTCCTGCTCATCAACCATCCGCTGGACTGCCCGATCTGCGATCAGGGCGGCGAGTGCGAGCTGCAGGACGTGTCGCTGGGCTATGGCCGTTCGGTCAGCCGCTTCAACGAGCGCAAGCGCGTGGTCCCGGACGAGGACATGGGTCCGCTGGTCGCCACCGAGATGACCCGCTGCATCCAGTGCACCCGCTGCGTCCGTTTCACCGCCGAAGTGGCGGGCACCTATGAACTGGGTGGCATGTACCGCGGCGAGAACCTGCAGATCGGTACCTACGACGGCAAGCCCCTGACCACCGAACTGTCCGGCAACGTCGTCGACGTCTGCCCGGTCGGCGCGCTGACCAACAAGGTGTTCCAGTTCCGTGCCCGTCCGTGGGAGCTGACCGCGCGCGAGTCGCTGGGTTACCACGACGCGATGGGTTCGAACCTGTTCCTGCATGTGCGCCGCGGTGAAGTGCTGCGTTCGGTGCCGCGCGACAACGAAGCGGTCAACGAATGCTGGCTGTCCGACCGCGACCGCTACTCGCACCAGGGCCTGTACAGCGAAGACCGTGCGGTCAAGCCGCTGCGCAAGGTCAACGGCGAGTGGAAGGAAGTGAGCTGGGCCGAAGGCCTGGCCGCTGCCGCCGACATCCTCAAGGCGAACCAGGGCGACACCCTGGGCGTGCTGGTGCACCCGTCGACCTCCAACGAGGAGGGCGCTCTGCTGGCGCGCCTGGCCAAGGGCCTGGGTTCGGGCAACATCGATCACCGCATCAACAACCGCGATTTCTCCGACGCCGCCACCGCCGAAGTGTTCGGCCTGCCGCTGGCGGAGATCGAAGGCGCTGACCGCATCGTGGTTCTGGGCAGCAACATCCGCCATGAACTGCCGCTGCTGCATGCCCGCCTGCGCAAGGCGCAGACCCAGAACGGCGCGAAGATCCACGTCGTCAACCCGGTCGACTTCGACTTCGCCTTCAGCATCGCCGGCAAGCAGATCGTCGCACCGTCGCAGTTCGTCGATGCCCTGGCCAACGCCGAGCTGCGTTCGGCGGTGCAGGGTGGCAGCAACACCGTGCTGATCGTCGGTGCCATCGCCGAGAACCACCCGCAGGCTGCCGCGATCCGCGCCGCCGCGCGTGATTTCGCCACCGCCACCGGTGCCCGCCTGTGCCGCATTCCGCAGGGCGCCAACGCCGTCGGCCTGACCCGTGCGGGCGTGCTGCCGGCCGGCAGGGACGTCGCCGCGATGCTGGCGCAGCCGCGCCAGGCCTACGTGGTGTACGGCCTGGAGCCGGGCCTGGACTTCGCCGATGCGCCTGCCGCGCGCAAGGCGCTGGCCGGTGCCCAGGTCGTGGCGTTCAGCCACTTCGCCTGCGCCTCGACCCGCGACGTCGCCGATGTGATCCTGCCGATCGGTGCGCTGCCGGAAATCGACGCCACCCTGACCAACCTCGATGGCCGCGAACAGTCGGCCCGTGCCGGTGGCAAGCTGCCGGGCGAGGCCCGTGAAGGCTGGCGCGTCCTGCGTGCGCTGGGCGGTGAGCTGGCGGTGGCCGGTTTCGACTTCATCGATCTGGCGGGCCTGCGTGCCAGCCTGGCACCGGTATCGGTCACCGTGGCTGCGTCGGCCCAGCCGGCCGTTGCAGGCGAAGGCCTGGAAGTGGCCTCGACGGCGGCGATCTACCGCACCGATGCCGTGGTCCGCCGCGCTCCGGCGCTGCAGTCGCATCCGCTGAACAACGCCCCGCGCATCGTCCTCAACACGGAAGATGCCGCACGCCTGCAGCTGCAGGAAGGGCAGATGGCCAAGGTCGGCACCGATGCCGGTCGCGCCACCCTGCCGGTGGTGGTCGACGCCCGCGTCGCTGCGGGTTCGGTCTGGATTGAATCGGGCCACGGCGCGACCGCGCCGCTGGGTGCCGCTCGCGTAACGGTGGTGGCTGCATGAACGAATTGCTGTTGAACGCGGTCGATCCGCTGCACCAGTGGCTGCTCGGCCTCGGTGACATCGGCGCGCTGCTCTGGATCATCCTGAAGATCCTGGTGATCACCGTACCGGTGATCGTCTCGGTGGCCTTCTACGTGGTCTGGGAACGCAAGCTGATCGGCTGGATGCACGTCCGCCATGGCCCGATGTACGTGGGCATGGGCATCTTCCAGGCCTTCGCCGACGTCTTCAAGCTGCTGTTCAAGGAAGTGGTCCAGCCGAGCAACGCCAACAAGGCGATCTACCTGCTGGCACCGCTGATCACCCTGGCCCCGGCGTTCGCGGCCTGGGCGGTGATTCCGTTCGATTCGCAGATCGTGCTGTCCAACGCCAATGCCGGCCTGCTGTACCTGCTGGCGATGACCTCGCTGGGCATCTACGGCATCATCCTGGCCGGCTGGGCGTCCAACTCGAAGTATGCGTTCCTGGGTGCGATGCGTGCCTCGGCGCAGATGATCAGCTACGAAATCGCGATGGGCTTCGCCCTGGTCGGCGTCATGATCGCTTCGGGCAGCCTGAACCTGAGCAACATCGTGATGGCCCAGGCCGGCAGTTCCGGCTTCTTCGACTGGTTCCTGATTCCGCTGTTCCCGCTGTTCGTCGTGTACTGGGTGTCCGGCGTGGCCGAGACCAACCGTGCGCCGTTCGACGTGGTGGAAGGCGAGTCGGAAATCGTCGCTGGCCACATGGTCGAGTACTCGGGCGGCGCGTTCGCGCTGTTCTTCCTGGCCGAGTACGCGAACATGATCCTGATCAGTTTCCTGATCTCGATCTTCTTCCTCGGTGGCTGGCTGAGCCCGATCCAGGGCTGGGTCGATCCGGGCACTGTGTCGCCGCTGGTCGACTGGATCTGGAAGGGTGGCGCGCCGTGGCTGTTCGTCAAGGTGTTCTTCTTCGCCAGTGCCTACATCTGGTTCCGTGCCAGCTTCCCGCGCTTCCGCTACGACCAGATCATGCGCCTGGGCTGGAAGGTCTTCATTCCGCTGACCATTTTCTGGATCGCGGTCACCGCCGTCATGGTGTTCTTCGGCGTGATTCAAAAGGGCGTCTAAAGTGATGAACAGGATTACCCATTACTTCAAGAGCCTGCTGCTGCTCGAACTGCTGGCCGGCCTTTGGCTGACGCTGAAGTACAGCGTCAGGCCGAAGTACACGATGATGTACCCGATGGAGAAGTTCCCGCAGTCGCCGCGCTTCCGTGGCCTGCATGCGCTGCGCCGCTATCCCAACGGTGAAGAGCGCTGCATCGCCTGCAAGCTGTGCGAGGCGGTCTGCCCGGCGCTGGCCATCACCATCGATTCGGCCAAGCGCGAGGACGGCACCCGCCGCACCACCCGCTACGACATCGACCTGTTCAAGTGCATCTTCTGCGGCTTCTGTGAGGAAAGCTGCCCGGTGGACTCGATCGTCGAAACCCACATCCTCGAGTACCACTTCGAGAATCGTGGCGAAAACATCGTTACCAAGCCGCAGCTGCTGGCCCTGGGCGACCGTCTCGAGTCCGAGATCGCCGAGCGTCGCGCCGCCGATGCCGCTTACCGCTGAGGTCGAGAGATGGATTGGGTAAATATCGCTTTCTGGGTCTTCGCCATCGTGGCCGGCATCTCCGCCGCGGCGGTGATCAGCGTGCGCAACCCCGTGCACGCCGTTCTGTGCCTGGTGCTGACCTTCTTCTCCGTTGCCTGCGTGTGGCTGCTGGTGGGCGCCGAGTTCCTCGGTGTGGCGCTGGTGCTGGTCTACGTCGGCGCGGTGATGGTGCTGTTCCTGTTCGTGGTGATGATGCTTGACATCGATCCGTCGAACCTGCGTGAGGGCTGGGTGCGTTACCTGCCGGTGGGCCTGGTCGTGGCCGTGGCGATGCTGGTGCAGATGCTGATGCTGATCGGCGTCAAGGGCAGGGCGGTCAACCCGTTCCCGGCCGACAATGCCGCCGCTCTGGCCGCTGACACGTCCAACGTCACCTGGCTGGCCCGCAGCCTGTTCACCGAGTACCTGCTGCCGTTCGAGTTCGCCGCCGTCATCCTGACCGTGGCCGTGGTGGCCGCGGTGATGCTGACCCTGCGTCGCCGCGAAGGCCTGAAGACCCAGAACCCGACGCAGCAGACCATGGTCAAGGCGCACGATCGCCTGCGCGTGGTCAAGATGAGTGCCGAGCAGCCGGTGGTGCACAGCAACAGCACGCCTGCGGCGGGCGAAGAGGAGACCAAGGCATGATCACTCTGGGCCATATCCTGGCGCTGGGCGCGGTGCTGTTCTGCATCAGCCTTGCCGGCATCTTCCTCAACCGCAAGAACATCATCGTGCTGCTGATGTCCATCGAGTTGATGCTGCTGTCGGTGAACATCAACTTCGTCGGATTCTCGCGCCAGCTGGGCGATCCATCCGGCCAGCTGTTCGTGTTCTTCATCCTGACCGTCGCCGCTGCCGAGGCCGCCATCGGCCTGGCGATCCTGGTGACCCTGTTCCGTACCCGCCGCACGATCAATGTCGGCGAAGTCGATTCGCTGAAGGGCTGATCCACAGATGGAAATCACTCTCTCCAAGAGTCTGTTGATCGCAGTGGTGCTTGCACCGCTGTTCGGCAGCATCATCGCCGGCCTGTTCGGTCGCCAGGTCAAGCGCTTCGGCGCGCAGACCATCACCATCCTCGGCGTTGCGGTTGCGTGCGGCCTGTCGATGTACACGCTCTACCAGCTGCTGTGGGGCGGGGCGCAGCCGTTCAACCAGAACGTCTACACCTTCTTCGAAGTCGGCCAGTACTCGGCCCACGTCGGTTTCATGGTCGACAAGCTGACCGCGATGATGATGGTGGTGGTGACCTTCGTGTCGCTGCTGGTCCACATCTACACGATCGGCTACATGCAGGACGATCCGGGCTACCAGCGCTTCTTCAGCTACATCTCGCTGTTCACCTTCTCGATGCTCACCCTGGTGATGAGCAACAACTTCCTGCAGCTGTTCTTCGGCTGGGAAGCGGTGGGCCTGGTGTCGTACCTGCTGATCGGCTTCTGGTTCAAGCGCCCGACCGCGATCTTCGCCAACATGAAGGCGTTCCTGGTCAACCGCGTCGGTGACTTCGGCTTCCTGCTGGGCATCGCCGGCGTGCTGTGGGTGTTCGGCACCCTGGACTACTCCGAGGTGTTCTCGCAGGCCAGCATGCTGGCCGACCCGCGCGCCCAGCTGCAGATCTGGGACGGCACCCTGTTCGGGATGCAGCTGCTGAACGAGCCGGTGATCTGGTCGATCGCCACGCTGATCTGCATCTGCCTGTTCATCGGCGCCATGGGCAAGTCGGCCCAGGTCCCGCTGCACGTGTGGCTGCCGGATTCGATGGAAGGCCCGACGCCGATCTCGGCGCTGATCCACGCCGCGACCATGGTGACCGCCGGTATCTTCATGGTCACCCGCATGTCGCCGCTGTTCGAGCTGTCGCAGACCGCGCTGGACTTCATCCTGTTCATCGGTGCCACCACGGCCTTCTTCACCGGCCTGATCGGTATCGTGCAGAACGACATCAAGCGCGTGGTCGCGTACTCGACGCTGTCGCAGCTGGGCTACATGACCGTGGCGCTGGGTGTTTCGGCCTATTCGGCTGCCGTGTTCCACCTGATGACCCACGCCTTCTTCAAGGCGCTGCTGTTCCTCGGCGCCGGTTCGGTCATCATCGCCATGCACCACGAGCAGGACATGCGCAAGATGGGCGGCCTGCGCAGGTACATGCCGATCACCTTCATCACCATGTGGATCGGTACCCTGGCCCTGGTCGGTACGCCGTTCTTCTCCGGCTTCTACTCGAAGGACACCATCATCGAGGCCGCCGAGATCCATGCGCATATCCAGGGCAGCTGGGTGGCCACCTATGGCTACTGGGCGGTGCTGGGCGGCGTGCTGGTGACCAGCTTCTACAGCTTCCGCCTGCTGTTCATGACCTTCCATGGCAAGGAGCGCTTCCGCGACGCGCATGACGATCATGGCCACGGCCATGACGATCACCATGCCGCTGATGCGCACCATGCCGACGCCCACCATGACGACCACGGTCATGGCCACGGCGCGCACGAGCCGCACGAGACCCCGTGGGTGGTGACCCTGCCGCTGATCCTGCTGGCCATCCCGTCGATCGCCATCGGCTTCTTCAGCATCGGTCCGATGCTGCACGGCACCGACTGGGCCGGCCACCACGCCCATGAGGCGATCAAGGGCCAGGCGACCACGTTCTTCACCGGCATCGTCGACTTCTACGATCCGGCCAAGAACACCGTGGCCTTCCTCGGCGAGGAGTTCCATGGCCCGGTGGCGTTCGCGCTGCACGGCATGATGCTGCCGCCGTTCTGGCTGACCCTGGCGGGCTTCCTGCTGGCCGCTTTGTTCTACCTGTGGAAGCCGGACCTGTCGGGCAAGGCACGCAAGGCCTTCGCCCCGGTGGTGTCGGTGCTGGAAAACAAGTACGGCTTCGACAAGCTGTGGATCGATGGCTTTGCCGGTGGCAGCGTCAAGCTCGGCAGGGTCTCGCGCTGGATCGACAGCAACATCGTCGACGGCGTGGTCAATCTCTCGGCACGTGTTGTGGACGTCGCAGCCGGCGTGCTGCGTCGTACCCAATCCGGTTTCCTCTATCACTACGCCTTCGCGATGATCATCGGCCTGATTGCCCTGCTGGGCGTGCTGATGCATTACCTGCGTTGATGACCTGTACGGAATAAGAAGACGTGTCGAACTGGCCTCTACTCAGTGTCCTCATCTGGCTGCCGATCATCGGTGGTGCCCTGATCCTTGCGATCCGTGATGCGCAGACCGCCCGCTGGGCGTCGCTGGGCGTGGCGGTGCTGACCTTCGTGGCGAGTCTCTCGCTGCTGGGCGGCTACAACCCGGGCATCGATGGCCTGCAGTTCGTCGAGACCCATGCGTGGATCCCGGCGTACAAGATCGGCTACAACCTGGGCGTGGACGGCATCGCCGTGGCGCTGATCCTGCTGACCACCCTGGTCAGCGTGCTTGCCTTGATCGGTGCCTGGAGCGCGATCGACAAGCGCGTCAACCAGTACGTGGCGGCCTTCCTGATCCTGGAAGGCGTCACCGTCGGCATCTTCGCCGCGACGGACGCGATGCTGTTCTACGTGTTCTTCGAAGCGATGCTGATCCCGATGTTCCTCATCATCGGTGTCTGGGGTGGCCCGCGTCGCATCTACGCCGCACTGAAGTTCTTCCTCTACACCTTCCTCGGCTCCGTGCTGATGCTGGTGGCGCTGATCTACCTGTACATGAAGGGCGGCAGCTTCCAGCTGGCCGATCTGTACGCGCTGCCGCTGACGGCCAAGGAGCAGACCTGGATCTTCTTCGCCTTCCTGATCGCCTTCGCGGTCAAGGTGCCGATGTTCCCGGTGCACACCTGGCTGCCGGATGCGCACGTGGAAGCGCCGACCGCCGGTTCGGTGATCCTGGCCGCCATCGCGCTGAAGATCGGTGGTTACGGCTTCCTGCGCTTCAACCTGCCGATCGTGCCGGATGCTTCGCTGGAGTGGGCCTGGCTGGTGATCGCGCTGTCGCTGATCGCGGTGATTTACGTTGGCCTGGTCGCCCTGGTCCAGGACGACATGAAGAAGCTGATCGCGTACTCGTCGATCGCGCACATGGGTTTCGTCACCCTGGGTACCTTCATTGCCCTGTGGCTGGTGCGTGAAGCCGGCAACGTCGATGCGGCGCGCCTGGGCCTGCAGGGCGCGATGGTGCAGATGATCTCGCACGGCTTCGTGTCGGGTGCGATGTTCTCCTGCGTCGGCGTGCTGTACGACCGCATGCACAGCCGCCGCATCGCCGATTACGGCGGCGTGGTCAATGTGATGCCCTGGTTCGCCACCTTCGCCATGCTGTTCTTCATGGCCAATGCGGGCCTGCCGGGCACCAGCGGTTTCGTCGGCGAGTTCATGGTCATCCTGTCCGCCTTCCAGCGTAACCCGTGGATCGCCCTGGGCGCGGCCACCACCCTGATCATCGGTGCGGCCTATACCCTGTGGCTGTACAAGCGCATCTTCTTCGGCGAAGTGGCCAACAGCCATGTCGCCGAACTGAAGGACATCAACGGCCGCGAATGGCTGGTGCTGGGCGTGTTCGCCATCGGCGTGCTTGCCCTGGGCATCTACCCCAAGCCGCTGACCGACCTGATGGAGCCCTCGATCGCGAAGCTGGCGATGCAGATCGCATCCAGCAAGCTGCTGTAATTCCAGGATTTGATGATGACCACCTCGCCGCTGCTGCCATTGACCGCTGCTGACCTGCCTCCGCTCGCCCCCGAGCTGGTGCTGATCGGCAGCGCCTTCGCCCTGATGATCCTCGACCTGTTCGTCAGCGAGCGGAACAAGATCGTCACCCACCTGTTCTCGGTTGCTGCACTGGCCGTCGTGCTGTTCATGCTGGCGACCGGCGTGGGCGGGCAGGGAGAGGTCTTCCATGGCATGTTCGTGCGCGATACCGCCGCGGACGTGATGAAGACCGGGATCGTGCTGCTCAGCGGCCTGACCCTTGTGTACGGCTGGCGCTACCTGCGCGACCGCAACCTGTTCCAGGGCGAGATCCCGGTGCTGATCCTGTTCGGCACGGCCGGCATGATGATCCTGGTCTCGGCCGGCAGCCTGCTGATGGTCTACCTGGGCCTGGAACTGCTGGCGCTGTGCTCGTATGCGCTGGTGGCCAGCAACCGCGACAGCGGCCTGGCCTCGGAAGCGGCGATGAAGTACATCGTGCTCGGTTCGCTTGCCTCCGGCCTGCTGCTGTATGGCATGTCGCTGATCTACGGCGCCACCGGCAGCCTGCACCTGGACGTGATCCGCGATGCCATCCCGCATTCCGAAGAGCGCGTGCTGCTGATCACCGGCGCGGTGTTCATGATCGCGGGCGTGGCCTTCAAGCTGGGTGCGGCACCGTTCCACATGTGGCTGCCGGACGTCTACCAGGGTGCGCCGGCGCCGATCGCGCTGTTCATCAGCTCGGCACCGAAGCTGGCTGCGTTCGGCATGGCCTACCGCCTGCTGGAAATGGGCGTGGGTCCGCTGTCGACCGAGCTGCAGCTGCTGATCGCCGGCCTGGCCGCCGTATCGCTGGTGATCGGCAACCTGATGGCGATCGCGCAGAGCAATCTCAAGCGCATGCTGGCGTTCTCCACCGTCTCGCACATCGGCTTCCTGCTGATGGGCATCGCCGGTGGTGGCTCGCAGGGCTACGCTGCCGCGCTGTTCTATGCGCTGGCCTACGCCATCATGTCCACCGCCGCCTTCGGCGCGATCATCGCGCTGTCGCGTGCCGGCTTCGAGGCCGAGAACATCGAGGACTTCAAGGGCCTGAACGCCCGCAACCCGTGGATGGCCGGCCTGGTGCTGTGCATCATGGCGTCGCTGGCGGGCATTCCGCCGTTCCTCGGCTTCTGGACCAAGCTGGCGGTGCTGGGTGCGGCCGTCAACGGCGGCCTGCTGTGGCTGGCGATCCTCGGCGTGCTGTGCGCAGTGGTCGGCTGCTTCTACTACCTGCGGGTCATCAAGGTCATGTACTTCGATGAGCCGGTGGGCGAGGCCATTCCGCGCGGCAACGATCGCGTGCTGGGCCTGGTGCTGGGCGTGAACGCGCTGGCGCTGCTGGCCCTGGGCCTGGCCTGGAACCCGATCATGGTCTGGTGCCAGCAGGCTTTTGCGCATCTTGCATAAAAGTTGACACAAAGCTGCGCGATTCGTGTAATATGCGCAGCCTGAGTTGTCACTGCAGCGGTTCAGCCAGAACATCGTTGCGACATCCCCCTCGTCAGGGTGGGGCAGCAGCTCAAACACTTCCGGTGCGGGGTGGAGCAGTCTGGCAGCTCGTCGGGCTCATAACCCGAAGGTCGCAGGTTCAAATCCTGCCCCCGCTACCAACATCAGGCCGGCGCCATCCGGCTTGATGAATGAGGGAAAGCTTGCATTTATTGCAGTTATGCCTCATGATTCCGCTTCTGATGCGGGGTGGAGCAGTCTGGCAGCTCGTCGGGCTCATAACCCGAAGGTCGCAGGTTCAAATCCTGCCCCCGCTACCAAGTAAAGAGATCGCCTTCGAAGTCCTGCTTCGAAGGCGTTTTTCTTTGAGGTCTGTGTGCTTTCCACGTGTTCGGGGTCAGATCCCTTTTTCCGTGGAAAAGGGATCTGACCCGGGTCCCTGCCTTGCACCAGCGCGGTGCAGCCGCTATCATCATCGGCCTAAGCAGTACCCCTGAAGGCGGCGCTCCCCTGGGGAGACCTCACCCGGAAGGAGGGCTCGCAACATGCCTTCGCGGCGTGCTGCAACCGGAATCCAGTCACCGGAGTCTTTCCGGAAAAAGGGGCCCTGCGGGCCCTTTGTCGTTTCCGGGGCGTCATGTTCATGCCGGCCGTGGCCGGCACCCAACCAAGAGATCAAGGCAGGCTGTGAGCGACAAGGCAACCGACATCGCGAATCTGCTCGCCCCGACCGTTGTGTCGCTGGGCCTGGAGCTGCTGGGCGTTGAGTATCTGCCGGCCCCCGGCGGTGCGACCCTGCGCCTTTACATCGACGTGCCGCTGGCTGAACAGCCCGAGCGCATCATCAATGTCGACGACTGCGAGCGGGTCAGCCGCGAAGTGTCGGCGCAGCTGGACGTCGAAGACCCGATCAGCGGCAACTACACGCTGGAAGTGTCCTCGCCGGGCGTCGATCGTCCGCTGTTCAACCTGGAGCAGTTCACTCGCCACCTGGGGGAGTCGGCCAAGGTCACCCTGAAGCTGCCGCAGGACAACCGACGTCGCCTGCAGGGCCGTATCGAAGCGACCGACGAGGCTGCGGGCACCATCACCTTCATCGTCGACAAGGCCGAAGTGGTCGTGTCGGCGGACAACATCGACAAGGCACGGATCCTGCCCGACTGGGTGGCGCTGGGGCTGGCCCCGAGCAAGCCGACCGGTCCGGCACCGAAGCGTCCGAAGCCGAACAAGAATTCTTCTTCCAACGAGCCGGCGGCAAAGAAGCCGCGCGCGGAGTGAGCCAATGAGCAAGGAACTGTTGCTGGTAGTCGACGCGGTCGCCAACGAGAAGGGCGTGCCGCGTGAAGTGATCTTCGATGCCATCGAGGCCGCCCTGGCCTCGGCAGCGAAGAAGCGCTATCCCGACGAGGAAGTGCTGACCCGCGTGGTCATCGACCACAAGGATGGCAGCTACGAAACCTTCCGTCGCTGGGAAGTGGTGGCTGATGACGTGGTCATGGAGTCGCCCGACCGCCAGATCCGCCTGATGGACGCCATCGATGAAGCCGAGGGCGTGGACGTCGGCGATTACATCGAAGAGCAGATCGAGAACCCGGACTTCGGCCGCATCGCCGCCCAGGCCGCCAAGCAGGTGATCGTGCAGCGCGTTCGCGAAGCCGAGCGCCAGCAGGTTGTGGACGCATGGAAGGACCGCGTCGGCGAGCTGATCACCGGTGTGGTCAAGCGTGCCGAGCGTGGCAACATCTACGTCGACCTCGGCGGCAACGCCGAAGGCTTCATCCCGAAGGACAAGGGCATTCCGCGCGACGTGCTGCGCGCCGGTGACCGCGTCCGCGGCTACCTGGCCGAAGTGCGCTCGGAGCCGCGTGGCCCGCAGCTGTTCATCAGCCGCGCCGCGCCGGAGTTCATGATCGAGCTGTTCAAGCTGGAAGTGCCGGAAGTCGGTCAGGGCCTGGTGGAAATCAAGGCCTGTGCCCGCGATCCGGGCGACCGCGCCAAGATCGCCGTGCTGGCCCACGACCAGCGCACCGATCCGATCGGTGCCTGCATCGGCATGCGCGGTTCGCGCGTGCAGGCGGTGTCCAACGAGCTCAATGGCGAGCGCGTGGATATCGTGCTGTGGAACGACAACCCGGCCAACTTCGTCATCAATGCGATGGCGCCGGCCGAGGTGCAGTCGATCATCGTCGATGAGGACAAGCACTCGATGGATCTGGCCGTTGCCGAGGACCGCCTGGCCCAGGCGATCGGCAAGGGTGGCCAGAACGTGCGCCTGGCCAGCCGCCTGACCGGCTGGCAGCTCAACGTGATGACCCAGGACCAGGTCACCGCCAAGTCGGAGGCCGAGCAGGCTTCGGCCCGCCAGCTGTTCATGGACAAGCTGGAAGTGGACGAGGAGATCGCCGGCATCCTGGTCAGCGAAGGCTTCGGCACCGTCGAGGAAATCGCTTATGTCCCGGTCGGCGAACTGCTGGCCGTGGAAGGTTTCGACGAGGATATCGTCGAAGAGCTGCGCGCTCGTGCCCGCGATGCGCTGCTCAATGAGGCCCTGGCAGTCGAGGAAGGCCTTGAAGACGGCCAGCCGGCGCAGGACCTGCTGTCCCTGAAGGGCATGGACGAAGCCACCGCGTATGCGCTGGCCGGCCACGGCGTGCGCACCAGCGAGGATCTGTCCGACCTGGCCGCCGACGAGGTCGTGGACTTCGGCATCGAAGGGCTGGACCAGGAGCGCGCCGCCGCGCTGATCCTGGCCGCGCGTGCCGAGGAGATCGCCCGACTGGAACGCGGCGAATGAGCCGGCAATGAACAGGGCCCTGAGCCGCTCAGGGCGTAGAATCCGCGCCACCTCCAGATGCGGGGGGGCGCCCACAAGATCATAGGATCCGAATGTCGCAGCAAACCACCATCCGCAAGCTTGCCGAACTGGTCAACACACCGGTCGAAAAACTGCTTGAACAGCTGGCCGGTGCCGGCATGAAGTTCAGCGGTCCCGACCAGGTCGTGACCAGCACCGAGAAGGTGAAGCTCCTGGGCTTCCTTCGTCGTTCGCACGGCAAGCCCGAGCAGGCGCCGGAAGAGACCGATCAGTCTGCAAAGAAGATCACCCTCAACCGCCGTAAACAGCAGGAAGTGACGGTCAATTCCGGTCGCAGCAAGACGACCGTGAATGTCGAGGTGCGCCAGAAGCGTACCTACGTCAAGTCCGATGGTGGTCGTGCGATGACTCCGGACGAAGAGCGCGCCGACATCCTGCGCAAGCTGGAAGAGTCGCGCGCCCGCAACCTCGCCGAACAGCAGGCATTGGCCGAGAAGGACCGTCTGCGCGACGAGGCCATCGTCCGTGCACGCGAGGAAGAGATTGCCGCCAAGGAGCGTGCCGAAGCCGAGAAGAAGGCTGCAGAGGAAGCAGCGGTTGCCGCCAAGGCCGCCGAGGCGCTGGCCGCCAGCCAGCCGAAGACGCGCGCTCCGATCGACGAAACCGCACCGCGTCCGCCGCGTACCCCGGCCGCAGCCCCGGCTGCCCCGCGTGGCGCTCCGCCACGCAGCGAGGACCGCAACAACCGCAGCGCGCCGCGCAACGAGCGTGGCCCGGGCGATCGTTTCTCCGGCCAGATGCACCTGTCGGCCGCCGACCGTGCACGTCGTGGCAACAGCAACAGCACGACCCGTGGTCGTCCGGGCGGCCGGAACCAGGCCGGCGGCCGTCGCGACATGTCGCGCGGTGGCAGCAACGCCGGTCCGCATGCCTTCGAACGTCCGACCGCCCCGGTCGTGCGTGAAGTGGCGATCGGCGATACGATCACCGTGGCCGACCTGGCGCAGAAGCTCGCGCTGAAGGGCGGCGAGGTGGTCAAGGCGCTGTTCAAGATGGGCGTGATGGCCACCATCACCCAGTCCATCGACCACGACACGGCGGCGCTGGTGACCGAGGAACTCGGCCACAAGGCGATCCGTGCCAACGACAACGACGCCGAAGACGCACTGCTGGCATCGACCGGTGAAAACCAGGGCGAAGCCGTGCAGCGCCCGCCGGTGGTCACCATCATGGGCCACGTCGACCACGGCAAGACCTCGCTGCTGGATTACATCCGCCGCACCAAGGTCGCCACCGGCGAAGCCGGCGGCATCACCCAGCATATCGGTGCGTACCACGTGGATACGCCGAAGGGCGTGATCAGCTTCCTGGATACCCCGGGCCACGCAGCCTTCACTTCGATGCGTGCCCGCGGTGCCAAGCTGACCGATATCGTGGTGCTGGTGGTCGCTGCCGATGACGGCGTGATGCCGCAGACCAAGGAAGCGATCCAGCATGCCCGTTCCGCCGGCGTGCCGCTGATCGTGGCAATCAACAAGATCGACAAGTCCGACGCCGATCCGATGCGGGTCAAGAACGAACTGCTGACCGAGCAGGTCGTGGCCGAAGACTTCGGTGGCGACACCCAGATGGTGGAGATCTCGGCCAAGACCGGCCTGGGCATCGACGACCTGCTGGACGCCATCTCGATCCAGGCCGAACTGCTGGAGCTGAAGGCTGTCGATGAAGGCCGCGCGTCCGGCGTGGTGATTGAATCGTCGCTGGACAAGGGCCGCGGCCCGGTCGCCACCGTGCTCGTGCAGCAGGGCCGCCTGAAGAAGGGCGATTACCTGGTGTGCGGCATCCAGTACGGCCGCGTGCGAGCGCTGTTCGACGAAACCGGCAAGCAGCCGGAGTTCGCCGGCCCGTCCATCCCGGTGCAGGTCCTGGGCCTGTCCGGCGTGCCGGAGGCCGGTGACGACTTCGTGGTGGTCGAGGACGAGCGTCTGGCCAAGGACGTTGCCCAGCAGCGTGAGACCAAGCGCCGCGAGTCGCGCCTGGTCGCCACGGCGGGCAGCCGGATGGAAGACATCATGGCGACCCTGGGCAAGGGTGAGGGCCAGCAGGTCCTCAACCTGGTCATCAAGGCCGACGTGCAGGGTTCGGTGCAGGCGCTGAGCCAGGCCCTGGTCGCGCTGTCCAACGACGACATCCGCATCAACGTGATCCACTCCGGCGTGGGCGGCATCACCGAGTCGGACGCCAATTCGGCTGCCGCCTCCAAGGCCACCGTCATCGGCTTCAACGTGCGTGCGGATGCTTCGGCCCGTCGCATCATCGAATCCAACGGCGTGGACCTGCGTTACTTCTCGATCATCTATGACGTGATCGATCAGGTGAAGCAGGTGGCCTCCGGTCTGCTGGGCGTGGAGATCCGCGAAGAGATCATCGGTATCGCCGAGGTCCGCGATGTCTTCCGCAGCTCCAAGCTGGGCGCCGTCGCCGGCTGCATGGTCATCGAAGGCGTGGTCAAGCGCAGCAAGCCGATCCGCGTCCTGCGCGACAGCGTGGTGGTGTTCGAAGGCGAGCTGGAATCGCTGCGTCGCTTCAAGGAAAACGTCGAGGAAGTCCGCAACGGTACCGAATGCGGTATCGGCGTGAAGGCTTACAACGACGTCAAGCCGGGCGACCAGATCGAGTGCTTCGAGCGCATCGAAGTGCCGCGTACCCTGTAATGCTGCAACGGACCGGCCCTCGCGGGCGGGTCCACCCCTGGTGGCGCCCGACCCCGGTCGGGCCGTCTCTCCCGGTAGGGCCCGACCTTGGTCGGGTCACATTCAATTCAAGAGCCCGACCGCGTGCCCAAGACTTTCCATCGAACCGACCGTGTCTCCGCCCAGCTGCGCCGTGAACTCGGCACCCTGGTGCACAACGCCGTGCGCGAGCACGGGTTGCCCTCGGTGAGCGTGTCCGACGTGGAAATCACCCGCGACATGGCCCATGCCAAGGTCTTCGTCACCGCGCTGATGCCGGAACGTTCGGCCGAAGCGGTGGCCGGCCTGAAGGAACTGGGCTATCGCCTGCGCATGGACCTGGCCCGGGCGATGAAGCTGCGTCACGTGCCGGAGCTGCATTTCCATTACGACGACTCGGTTGATCGGGGCGAGCACATCGACAACATCCTGCGCGATCTGCCCGACACCGTGGCTGCCGAGAAGCGCCGCGAAAGCGACGAAGAATAACCGCGCGACGCCGGGCATGCCCGGCGTTGCTGCATTCCGGCTGCGCGATGTCTGATGCAGGCCGCGCCGCGCGCTTGCCGGGCATGGTCCGGCGCTACACCCGTATCTGTCATGACCCGAATTCAGTTCCGCCGCCTGGACGGCATCCTGCTGCTCGACAAGTCGACCGGCATGAGCTCCAACGCTGCCCTGCAGGTGGCGCGCCGCCTGTTCCGTGCCGAGAAGGGCGGGCATACCGGCAGTCTCGACCCGCTGGCCACCGGCCTGCTGCCGTTGTGCTTCGGCGAGGCGACCAAGATCGCCGGCCTGCTGCTGGGCTCGGCCAAGGCCTATGACGCCGAGATCGTGCTCGGCCAGACCACCGACACCGATGACGCCGAAGGCGAGGTGCTGCTGCAGCGCCCGGTGCCGCAGATCACTGCTGACGTCCTGCAGGCCGCGCTGGCACCGCTGACCGGCAGCATCCGCCAGCGGGCCCCGATCTATTCAGCGCTGAAGCAGGGAGGCGAGCCGCTGTACGTGAAGGCCCGCCGCGGCGACGCCATCGAGGCGCCGGAGCGGCAGGTCCAGGTGCATGCCATCGAGGTCCTGGAACAGCAGCCCGAGCGGCTGCGCCTGCGCGTCACCTGTGGCTCGGGTACCTACATCCGCAGCCTGGCGCGTGATCTCGGCGAGGCGCTGGGCTGTGGTGCGCACATCAGCGCCCTGCGCCGGCTGTGGGTGGAGCCGTTCCGCGAGCCGGCGATGGTCACCCTGGACCAGCTGCGGGCCATGGTCGAAACGGGTGACCTGGCGGCCATGGATGCGCTGCTGCTGCCGCTGGCCGACGGTCTGGCCGGGTATCCGCGGGTCGAGCTGGACGCCGGCCAGACGCAACGGTTCTGCATGGGACAGCGGTTGCGCGATGCCGGCTGGCCGCGCGGTCTGGTGGCGGTGTTCGGTCCGGACGCGGCTGTCCAGGGCCTCGGTCAGGTCGATGACAGTGGCCTGCTGGCCCCGCAGCGCCGCTTCAACCTCTGAGCAGGGCGGGGCGGTTCAGCCCCGGTCCTTGTCCCCGGAGCCCCTGGCCGTTACAATTTCGCGGCCATTTTCTGGCAGCCTGCCCCGCGCAGGTTTCATCCCTGTAGTCCACGGCGAGCCTGGCGGTGCGCGAAGCGCGTTCCTGCCGGCCACGCATCACTGAGAAAAAGACATGTCGATCGACACCCAGAAGGTCATTGAAGACAACAAGCGCAGCGCCGCCGACACCGGCTCCCCGGAAGTCCAGGTGGCCCTGCTGACCGCCCGCATCGAACTGCTGACCGGCCACTTCAAGACCCACAAGAAGGATCACCACAGCCGCCGCGGCCTGCTGCAGATGGTCAACCGCCGTCGCAGCCTGCTCGACTACCTGAAGAAGAAGGACGTCGAGCGTTACAAGGCCCTGATCGAGAAGCTTGGCCTGCGTCGCTAAGCAACGAATCCCCCGCGGCGCAGCGATGCGCCGCGGTTTTGTTTTGTAGTACCGCAATCCCCGATTCAGGCCGGAACGATCCGGTCACCCGCTGGCGGCAAGGGTCGCCGACGGTCCAAATTCGCAGACAGCATCCCCAAGGACACCCTCCGTGGCAAAAATCACCAAAACCTTCCAGTACGGCAAGCACACCGTCACGCTTGAGACCGGCGAAGTCGCCCGTCAGGCCAGCGGCGCCGTCATCGTCAAGATGGACGACACCGTACTGCTGGTCACCGCCGTCGCCGCCAAGAGCGCGCGCGAAGGCCAGGACTTCTTCCCGCTGACCGTCGACTATCAGGAGAAGTTCTACGCCGGCGGCCGCATTCCGGGTGGTTTCTTCAAGCGCGAAGGCCGTGCGACCGAGAAGGAGACCCTGATCTCGCGTCTGATCGACCGTCCGATCCGTCCGCTGTTCCCGGAAGACTACAAGAACGAAGTGCAGATCATCGCCACGGTGATGTCGCTGAACCCGGACGTGGACGGTGACATTCCGGCCCTGATCGGTGCTTCGGCGGCCCTGGCTCTGGCCGGCACCCCGTTCATGGGTCCGATCGGCGCTGCCAAGGTCGGTTACAAGAACGGCGAGTACATCCTGAACCCGACCGTCAGTGAACTGGCTGACTCGCAGCTGGAACTGGTCGTTGCCGGTACCTCCAACGCCGTGCTGATGGTCGAATCCGAAGCCGCGCTGCTGTCGGAAGAAGTGATGCTGGGCGCCGTGACCTTCGGTCACCGCGAAATGCAGAAGGTCATCAACGCGATCAACGAGCTGACCGTCGAAGCCGGCACCAAGCCGTCGACCTGGGAAGCCCCGGCCAAGAACGAAGCGCTGATCGCCGCCCTGAAGGAAGCCATCGGCCCGCGCCTGGGCGAAGCCTTCCAGGTGCGTGACAAGCTGCAGCGTCGCGATGCCATCTCGGCGATCAAGAAGGACGTGGTCGAAGCCCTGGCCGGCCGCGTGGCTGCCGAAGGCTGGAACCCGGCCGAGCTGTCGAAGGAATTCGGCGAACTGGAATACCGCACCATGCGCGACTCGGTGCTGGACACCAAGGTCCGCATCGACGGCCGTGCGCTGGATACCGTCCGCCCGATCTCCGTGAAGACCGGCGTGCTGCCGCGTACCCACGGCTCCTCGCTGTTCACCCGCGGCGAAACCCAGGCCATCGTGACCATCACCCTGGGCACCGCCCGCGACGGTCAGGTCATCGATGCCGTTGCCGGTGAGTACAAGGAAAACTTCCTGTTCCACTACAACTTCCCTCCGTTCTCGGTGGGTGAGTGCGGCCGCATGATGGGTCCGAAGCGCCGCGAGATCGGCCACGGTCGCCTGGCCAAGCGCGGCGTGCTGGCTGTCATGCCGTCGCTGGAAGCCTTCCCGTACACCATCCGCGTCGTCTCGGAAATCACCGAGTCGAACGGTTCCTCGTCGATGGCCTCGGTCTGCGGTTCGTCGCTGGCCCTGATGGACGCCGGCGTGCCGGTGAAGGCCCCGGTGGCGGGTATCGCCATGGGTCTGGTCAAGGAAGGCGACCGCTTCGTCGTCCTGTCCGACATCCTGGGTGACGAAGATCACCTGGGCGACATGGACTTCAAGGTGGCCGGTACCGCTGAGGGCATCTCTGCCCTGCAGATGGACATCAAGATCGAAGGCATCACCGAAGAGATCATGAAGCAGGCGCTGCAGCAGGCCAAGGCTGGCCGTCTGCACATCCTGGGCGAAATGGCCCACGGCCTGACCGCTCCGCGTTCGGAACTGTCCGACTACGCGCCGCGCCTGCTGACCATCAAGATCCACCCGGACAAGATCCGCGAAGTGATCGGCAAGGGTGGCTCGACCATCCAGGCCATCACCAAGGAAACCGGCACCCAGATCGACATCCAGGATGACGGCACCATCGTCATTGCCTCGGTCAACGCGATCGCTGCCCAGGCCGCCAAGGCCCGCATCGAGCAGATCACCTCGGACGTCGAGCCGGGCCGCATCTACGAAGGCAAGGTCGCCAAGATCATGGACTTCGGCGCGTTCGTCACCATCCTGCCGGGCAAGGACGGCCTGGTCCACGTCTCGCAGATCTCCAGCGAGCGCGTCGAGAAGGTCGGCGACAAGCTGAAGGAAGGCGATGTGGTCAAGGTCAAGGTGCTGGAAGTCGACAAGCAGGGCCGTATCCGCCTGTCGATGAAGGCCGTGGAAGAAGGCGAGGGCGCCAGCGCCGAATGATCGACCCACGGTCGATCACGGCAGGTGTCAACCCGGGTTGAGCACCGCCGCTGACATCGCTGGAATGAGAAAGCGGGCTTCGGCCCGCTTTTTCTTTGTCCGGCATCCTGAGCGGGCTTGCCGCTATGCTGTTGTCATGGACCTCCTGCGCCTGCTCGACCTGGACATCGACCGCCCGGCGCAGCGCGTGAGCCGGGCCGGTGAGGCCCTGCCCATCAGTGGCCTGAGCTGGACCCTGTTCGACGTGCTGCTTGCACACGGCACCCGTGTGGTGGATTTCGACACGTTGGCGGCCCAGGTCTGGGCACCTGCGGTGGTTGGTGAGGATGCGGTCAGTCAGCGGGTGAAACTGCTGCGGCAGGCACTCGGCGATGACAGCCGTCGGCCGCGCTACATCCGTTCGGTGCGCGGGCGCGGCTATCAGCTGTGCGCCGCACCGATACCGATGGCACCGCCGCCGGTGATCCGATCGTCACGAGGGCGCTGGTGGTGGGCTGCAGCGCTGGTGGCGGTGGGCGGGTTGGCGGTGGCGGTGCTGGCGTGGCCGGACCAGGCTCCGCCCGCCGCAGTCACGTCCCTGCTGCAGCGCGCGGACTATTACGCCGGCATCGGCCAGGCGAGCAACAACGAACGCGCGATCGCCCTCTACCGCCAGGCACTCCAGGTCGATCCAGAATCCAGCGCGGCCCGGCGTGGGCTGGCACGTGCATTGTCGGCGCAGGGATGCCTGTTCAACGGTTCTCCGCAGCAGATGCGCGAAGCGCTGGCGCTGGCCAACTCCGAACGTGCACGGGCGCCGCATGACGGTGCTACGTACGCCCTGCGCGGGTATGCGCATGATTGCCTTGGGCGGATGGACGATGCGGTAGCCGACTACGCGCGCGCGATCCAGCTCGATCCTGCGGACGAGCGCACCCGCGCATCGCTGGCCTATCTGCAGCAGGAGCAGGGCCGCCTGTCGCTGGCGCTGCGCGCCAACCTCGCACTCAAAGCACCCGAACGCATCCGCTTCCGTGATGTGCAGGTGGCGCGCGAAATGGAACTGCTCGGTTTCACCCAGGCGGCAGCGCAGCGCCATGCGCGCAACTTCCAGCTTTACCCGGACAACGTGTTCGCCAACATCGCGTGGCCGCGCAGCCTGTACGTTGCCGGGGCCGCCGGGCGCGCCCGGGAGGAGCTGGCCATCGCATTGACGCGTGGCACACCACACCCCCAGCTGCTGCGCCTACAGGGAGAACTGGCATTGCTGGCCGGTGACACCGCGGCGGCGGCCGAGGCGTTCGCGACGGCGCACCGGCTGCGGCCGCAGCAATCGTTGGGAGAGACGCTGGCGGGCCTGTACGGATCGACGGCCATCGATCCGGCATGGGCACGTGCGCGATTGCAGCGCCTGCCGGCGGGGAGTGGTGATGGTTGGGCCGATGCTGCGCTCGAGCGGGCTCTGCTGTTGCAGTCGGTGGGTGATGCGAAGGCCGCCGTGGCCGCGCTGCACCAGGCGGTGGACGATGGCTTCCGCGATGCGGCATGGCTGCGTGCCACGCCGCTGTATGCTCCGCTGCGCAGCGCGCCGGAGTGGGAGCCGCTGCTGGCGCGTATCGATGCGGATGTCGCCAGGCAGCGCGCGCAGGTCCTCGCCGCCGCATGGCGACCCTCCGATCTGTCCGGTCTCAGCGCAGTGCCGGAAGCAGGAACTCAGTGAGAATCCGCCGCGACTGCGGATGGGCGAAGCTGCGGTTGTAGGCTTGGCTGGTGACTACGGCCACGGCATTCCTGTCAGGAATCAGGAAGACATAATTGCCGCCGTTGCCGGACATCGCCCACACGGTCCGCTGCCTGCCCTGCACCGTCAGCTGCAGGCCCCACCATTGGTAGCCGTACTCGCTGCCATCGCCAGTGCGGGCCTGTGGCTGGATCATTGCAGCGATGAAATCGCGGGGAACCAGTTGCCGGCCATTGCCGCGCCCCTGATCCAGCACCAGCTGCCCCAGCCGCGCCAGGTCGCGGCTGCGGTAGCGCGTGCCGCCGCCTCCCATTCCGATGCCCTCCGGTGAACGGTTCCAGTGGCTCTCGGTGATGCCCAGCGGACGCTCCAGTGCCCGGGCGGCATAGTCCGACAGTGGCATGCCGGTGGCCCTCTCGAGCACGGCGCCGAGCACGAACGAGTCGGCCGTACAGTACGCGAAGGAACGGCCATGAGGGCTGTCCTCCGGTCGCTGCATCCAGGGCGCGAAGCCCTTCACAGGCAGGGACAGGGCAAAGTCCAGCCAGCGCTCGCTCACGTACATGCGCTCTTCGTGGCCGCTCGAGAACGGGTTCTCGTCGTCGCATTCCCACAGGCTGCTCATGGTCAGCAGATCCTGCAGGGTGATGGCGCGCAGGCGCGGGTCGACGACGTGGCGCGCGGTGAATCCGGGGAAGTAGTCGTAGACCCGGGCCTGCACGCCCGGCAGCGCCCCCTCGCCGATGGCGGCGCCGATCAGCAGTGCGGTCACGCTTTTGCTGGCCGAGCGCACATCGTGCAGGGTGCCCGCGTCCGCGCCGTTGAAGTAGCCCTCGTAGACGACGTTGCCGTCGACCTGCAGCAGCACGCTGCGGATCTGCTTGAGGTCATCGCGGGCGATGGCCTGCTCCAGGGCGGGCAGGCGGACGGAGGCAGGCGTTGCGGCGCCGGTGGTGTGGGGTATGAATGCCAGCAGCACAAGGAGGAAGGACATCAACGGACGCATGGTCGGGCTCCATCGGAAAGGAGACTGGATTGAGCCCGGTCCTTCGCTGAAGTGCTGGAAGCGTGTCTGAAGAATTCTGAAGGGTCAGTACCGGCGACGGCAGCGCGCTGTCCTGCCGTGGGGCGTCAGGGACATGCCGATGTCATCCTGCGGGCGTCCGTGCCTGTCCAGTGGACGACATTCGATGAAGCCGCGCCGGGGCGTGATCGGTTTGCTACCGTGGCTGCGCCTTCGAACCGGGAGATCCCATGTTCCGCCAGACCCTGGCCGTCCTTGCCGTACTCGTCACCGCTGCCGTGCCCGGCGCAGTGCACGCTGCGCCGGCGCAGTCGCCGATCTTCGGCGCCTACTACCCCGGTGGCTCGGCCGGGCGCTATCCGGTTTCGAGCATTCCAGCCGAGCGCCTGACGCATCTGTTCTACGCGTTCTCCACCATCGAAGACGGCCGATGCGTGATCGGTGCGGACGCATCGAAGAACGTTGCCGAGCTGGCTGACCTGAAAAAAGCGCATCCGCATCTGCGCACGCTGATCTCGATCGGCGGCTGGGGCGCCGGTGGGTTCTCCGATGCCGCGCTGACCGAAGCCAGCCGCAGGCGCCTGGTCGACTCCTGCATGACGCTGTTCTTCGAGCGGCACGCAGGCAGCTTCGATGGCGTGGACATCGACTGGGAGTTCCCGGTCAGTGGCGGCCCGAAGGAACTGGCGCATCGTCCGCAGGACCGGGCCAACATGACGCGCCTGGCGCAGGCGTTCCGTACCGCGCTCGATACGTACGGGCACAGGGCAGGGCAGCCGATGCTGCTGACCGCCGCGCTGGCCGCTGGCCGGCTGCAGACCGATGGCCCCTATGATCCCGCCGCCAGCTATGACCTGCCTGCGCTGGCCCGGATACTCGATTTCATCAACCTGATGAGCTACGACATGGGTACCGGTTTCTCGGCCGTGTCGACCTTCAACGCGCCGTTGCATGAAGTGCCGGCCGACCCGCTGGCGCCGGAACTGCGGCGCTGGAACAACGTGGCCGGTGCGGTGCGGTACTACCGCGAACATGGCGTGCCGGCGGACAAACTGGTGCTGGGCGTGCCGTTCTACGGGCGCGGCTTCAAGGTGACCGGGGAGACTGCCGACGGCCTGTACCAGGCTTACAGTGCGCCGGCCGATGCCGGCGACTGGCGGGTGATCAAGGCGCGTTACCTCGATCAGCCGGGCTGGACCAGGCACTGGCACCCGCAGGCGCAGAGCCCGTGGTTGTACAACCCGCGGGAGAACGTCTTCATCAGCTATGAAGACCCGCGTTCGATCGGCCTGCGGGCGCAGTTCGCCCGCGAACAGGGGCTGGCCGGTGTCTTCATGTGGGAGCTGACCGGCGACGATGAACAGGCCAGCCTGCTCAACGCGATGCTGGCGCCCTGGCACAAGGCCCGCGTGGGCGATTGAAGGCGCCGCGCTCCGCCGGCATGGCCCGGCGGGGCGGTCAGTCGGCCCAGACGCTGTTGGGGTCGCCGTGGGGGGGGCCCGCGGGGGGGGGGGCCGCCCCCCCCCCCCCCCCCGCCGGCCCCGGCCCCGGGGGCCGGGGGGGGGGCCGCCCCCGGCCCCGAG
>NZ_JBRRET010000038.1:0-36576 GCF_056760435.1 Stenotrophomonas sp. STEN008
CCGGGGGGCCCGGGCGCCCCGGGGGGCCCCCGGGGCCCGCGGGCGCGCGCGGGGGGCCCCCCAGCGCCAGGGGCGGGCCCCGCGGGCCCACCCCGGCCGGGCCCCATCGCGATTGTCCGGTAGCGCCGGGCCGTGCCCGGCGGCTTCGGCTCAGTCCCAGGCCGGCGCGATGCCTTCCGGATTGGCCAGCCGATGCCCGCGGTCGAGCCTGGCAATCTGTGCCATGTCCTCCTCGGTCAAACGGATGGCCGCCGCTTCCAGATTGGAGGCCAGGTTCTCGCGCCGGGTCGAGGACGGAATCACCGCAAAGCCCTGCTGCAGTGCCCATGCCAGTGCGATCTGTGCCGGCGTGGCCTGGTGGCGGCCGGCGATGGCCTGGATCACCGGGTCCTTGATGACTTCGCCATAGGCCAGGCTCATGTAGGCGGTGACAGGGATGCCGTTCTCCTGCAGGAACTTCACCAGCAGGCGATTCTGCAGGTAGGGATGGATCTCGACCTGATTGGTGGCGATGGCGTCGGCGCCGAGGATGCCGATTGCCTTGCGCGTCTGCGCGATGGTGAAGTTGGAGATGCCGATCTCCCTGGTGAGGCCCTGCGCCCTGGCGTCGGCCAGCGCCGGCAGGTACTCCTCCATCGGCACGTCGACCTTGTCGTTCGGTGAGGGCCAGTGGATCAGCGCCAGGTCGACATGGTCGGTGCGCAGCTTCTTCAGGCTGTCGTGCAGGCTGGCCAGCAGCGCATCGCGCTTGAACTCGGTGATCCAGACCTTGGTGGTCAGGTAGATCTCGTCACGCGGCACGCCGGATTCGGCGATGGCCTGGCCGACCTCGGCCTCGTTGTCGTAGATCTGCGCGGTATCGATGGCGCGGTAACCGACGTCCAGTGCGTTGCGTACCGAGTCGATCACAGTCTGGCCTTTCAGGCGGAAGGTGCCGAGACCGAAAGCGGGGACAGTCATGGGGGAACTCCAGCTAATGGGGGGAAGGGCGCGGTAGATCCGCACAAGGGTAGGGCAGGGCCTGCATGCATGCCGGCAACGGTGCATTGCGCAGGCGTGGAGATGCGTCGGTAGTGAGCGGCGTCGTATCAGTGTGCGGTGATCGCGGTGCCCTCGGCGCGGTCGTCGATGCCGTCCCGACGGTCCAGGCGGCCGCTGAGCACGGTCAATGCATAGGCACCCACCACCACCAGCGCGCCCAGCCACGGCGTATGCATCAGGCCGACGTTCTCCACCACCAGGCCGCCCAGCGATGCGCCCAGGGCGATGCCGATGTTGAATGCAGCGATGTTCAGTCCGGATGCCACGTCGGTGGCCTGCGGCGCATAGCGCTGCGCCTGCTTGACCACATAGACCTGCAGTCCGGGCACGTTGCCGAAGGCCACCGCACCCAGGGCCAGCACCGTCAGCAACATCAACACCGTGTTGTAGGCGGTGAAGGTGAGCGCCAACAGGACCATGGCCAGCAGGGCGAAGATGCGCCTGAGCGCCGGAACCGGACCCATGCGGTCGGCCATGCGGCCGCCCCACAGATTGCCGATCGCCACCGACACGCCATACACCAGCAGTACCAGGCTGACCGCGTTGGCCGAGAAGCCGGTGACGTCCTGCAGGATGGGCGCCAGGTAGGTGAAGGCCAGGAACGTGCCGCCGTAGCCCAGTGCCGTCATCGCGTAGACCAGCAGCAGGCGCGGCTGGGCCAGCACGGCCAGCTGCTGGCGGAAGCGGGCGGGCGCGCTCTGCGGCACAGTGCGCGGCACGAACAGCGCCGCGCCGACCAGGGCGATCACGCCCAGGCCGGCCACGGCCAGGAAGGTCGCGCGCCAGCCCAGGTGCTGGCCGATGAAGGTGCCCAGCGGCACGCCGGTCACCAGTGCGACGGTCAGCCCGGTGAACATGATCGCGATCGCGCTGGCGGCCTTTTCTTTCGGCACCACCGCCGTGGCGATGATCGAGCCGATCGAGAAGAACACGCCATGGGCGAGGCCGGTCAGGATGCGGGCGACAATCAGCGAGGCGTAGCCCGGTGCCATCCAGGCGATGACGTTGCCCAGCGTGAACAGCGCCATCAGTGCCACCAGCAGGGTCTTGCGCGGCACGCGGCCGGTCAGCGCGGTCAGCACCGGCGCGCCGATGGCTACGCCCAGGGCGTACAGCGAGACCAGCAGGCCGGCCGAAGGCAGGCTGACCTGCAGGTCGGCGGCGATGGTCGGAATCAGGCCGACGATGACGAATTCGGTGGTGCCGATGGCGAAGGCGCCCAGGGTCAGCGCCAGCAGGGCGAGAGGAATGCCGCGGATCATGGCGGGCTCCGGAGGAAGGAAGGCGCGCAGTGTGCGCGGCCCACCTTTGCCGAAAAACCGATCTTCACGCCAATCACTCTTGCCTGGTGGTCAATAATGGCGCCATGAAGACCACCCTCGATGAAATGCAGGCCTTTCTGGCCGTGATCGACAGCGGTTCGATCAGTGCCGCCGCCGAGCAGCTGGGTCAGACCCCTTCCGGGGTGAGCCGGGCGCTGGGGCGGCTGGAGGACAAGCTGGGCACCACCCTGCTGACCCGTACCACGCGCCGGCTGCACCTGACCGCCGAAGGCGAGGCCTACCTGCGCCATGCACGGGCGATCATCGACGCGGTGGAGTCGGCAGAAGAGCAGATGGCGGCGCGCCGCGAGCGCCCGGCTGGACGCCTGCGGGTGGATGCGGCCATGCCGTTCGTGCTGCACGTGATCGTCCCCCTGGTGGCGGACTACCGCGCGCGATACCCGGAGGTGCAGCTGGAGTTGAACAGTTCCGAACGCTACATCGACCTGCTGGAACGACGCACCGACGTGGCCATCCGCATCGGCCCACTGGCCGACTCAACGCTGCACGCGCGCTCGCTGGGCCGCTGCCGGCTGCAGCTGCTGGCCAGCCCGGGCTACCTGGCCGAGCACGGTGAACCGGCCAGCGTGGCGGCGCTGGGTCAGCACACGCTGCTGGGATTCAATGAACCCGAATCGCTGAACCGCTGGCCCGTGCCGGGCGACGCCGACGGCCAGCTGCTGGTACGGCCGGACATCGCCGTATCCAGCGGCGAGACCCTGCGCCGGTTGGCGGTGGAAGGGGTGGGCATCACCTGCCTGTCGGACTTCGTCACCGAACGCGACCGTGCTGCCGGCACGCTGGTGCCGGTACTGGCTGCACAGACGCTGGATGTCTACCAGCCGATCCACGCCGTGTACTACCGCAACACGGCGGTCTCGGCGCGGATCAGCTCGTTCCTGGACCATCTCGGTGACGCGATGGTGCAGTCGGATTACCTGCGCTGAGGCATGCCGCGCTCGCCGGGCATGGCCCGGCGTTACCTGCGCGTTCCGCAGAGCCGGACCCATGCTCGGCTGCACAGGGTCCATGCAGTCCTTCAGGCCGCGCGCGCCAGCGCATCGCCGCTCGCCGCGGGGGGCGACAGATCGAACACATCCACCGCGTCCATCAACCGGTCCGCCTGCTGCTCCAGGCTGCGCGCGGCGGCGCTGGCCTCTTCCACCAGCGCGGCATTCTGCTGGGTCGCGCCGTCCATCTGCACCACGGTCTGGTTGACCTGTTCGATGCCTGCACTCTGTTCCTGCGACGCGGCGGAGATCTCGGCCATGATGTCGGTCACGCGCTGCACCGAGGCGACGATCTCGGCCATGGTCATGCCCGCCTGGCGCACGCGTTGTGCGCCATCGGCTACCTGGTCCACCGAGGTATCGATCAGCGTCTTGATCTCCTTGGCCGCATTGGCTGAACGCTGCGCCAGCGTACGCACCTCACTGGCCACCACGGCGAAGCCCCGGCCCTGCTCACCGGCACGCGCAGCCTCCACCGCTGCGTTCAACGCCAGGATATTGGTCTGGAAGGCGATGCCATCGATCACGCTGATGATGTCGGCGATCTGCCGCGAAGAGGCCTCGATCGCCCCCATCGTCGCCACCACCTGCGTGACCACCTCGCCGCCCTGCGAGGCAACCTCGTGCGCGCCGATCGCAAGCTGGTTGGCCTGGCGTGCGTGCTCGGCGTTCTGGCGCACGGTGGAGGTCAGTTCCTCCATCGATGCTGCCGTCTCCTCCAGGTTGGCAGCCTGCTGCTCGGTGCGGCGCGACAGGTCGTTGTTGCCGGCGGCGATCTCGGCGGCCGCGGCATGGATGCTGCCCGAAGTGTGCTTGATGTCGGTGACGATGGTGGCCAGCTGCGCCGCAGTCGTGTTGGCATCGCCAGCGATGCGGGCGAACACGCCCTGGAAGCTGCCGTGCATGCGCGCGCCAAGCCGGCCATCGGCAATCGCGCGCAGCATCGTTGAGACCTCGCCGAGATTCTGCTCGGTGGTGTGCATGAGCTGGTTCAGGCCCTCCACCATCGCGCGGAAGTCATGCTCGAAGCGCGCGCTGTCACCGCGCTGGCTGAAATCGCCGGCCGCAGCGGCGGCGGCAAGGCGGCGGATCTCGCCGTTGATGGTGCCAAGGTTGGCCTTGGCAGTATCCAGCGCTTCGGTGATGACGGCCTTCTCGCCTGGCAGGCGCTCCATGTCCTCGCTGAGATCGCCCACCGCATAGCGGCCCATGATCGTGATCGCGCGCATCTTCACCCGGATGTGCGCGTCGACCAGCGCGTTGCTGTCGGCCACCATGGTTCCGAATGCGCCAGGGAAGGCGCTGGCATCCATGCGATAGCTGATCGAGCCGGCGTCATGCGCCTTCGCCATTGCCGCCTGCGCCTCGAGCACGCCGCCCACCGTGGCCTGCACGGCCTGCATGGCCTGCGCCAGCCGGCCCACTTCATCGCGGCTGCGAACCTGCACGACGTGCTGCAGGTCGCCAGCGGCCACGGCGCGCGCAGCCGCCTCCACCGCCAGCACCGGTTGCACCACCGCGCGGCGCAGCCACCAGGCCAGGCCCATCAGCAGCAGCGCAGCGGCGACCACGGTCAGCACCGCGCACAGCAGCAGCATCTGCCTTGCCTGCTGCGCGCGCGTGGCCACCGCGGCCTCGGCCACCCGGGTGGCCTGCGTGCTCAGCGCGTCCAGCGATGCGGCCACCGCGCGGTCCTTGCCCCGCACCAGGGTATCGCCGGCAGTGGCATCGTAGCCGGCAGCAGCAAACGCCTGCAGTGCAGCGTGATAGTCCTTCTGCAGCTGCGCATGCAGGCCAGCGAAGGCGAGGGCGAGCTCGCGCGTACGGGTATCGGGGCTGCCGGCCAGCCCGCGTGCCAGTCCATCGACGATTCTGCCTTCGCTGTCGAATGCATCCAGATGACGCTGGCGCAGGACCGGATCGTGGCCCCGCAGCAGCACGTTCTTCCATTCCTGCACCTGGCCACGGAACTCGCGCTGCAGGCGTTCGGCATCGCGGCCATGGGCGACTTCGGCAGGCACCTCGGCAGACAGCTTCAGCCAGGCCGACGCCAGGCCGGCCAAGGCACACAGCAGGATGACGGCGAGGCCAAGGGATACGGCGCCGAGCAGCTTCGTCTGCAGTCGCGGCGCATGGGGAGAGGCATTCATGGGGCGAGATCTCGGAAGGGGGGCGATGCGGTATCGACCTGATCTCGCGTGCTCTGAAGTGCGATAAGGATCACATTATCGTTTCGTTCAACGAGGTGAAGGAAATGTTTCATAGGACAGATGTGTCCATATGGAACGAAACAGGACGCTCGACAGGGGATATAAATGTAACTATGGTTGTTACATGAAATCCTCGAACCCGCTTTCCGACGCGCTGCACGTGATGGCCCATCTCGTGGGCCAGCAGGGGCCGCGCACCTCCGAACAGCTGGCCATGTGCCTGCCGACCCATCCGGTGGTGATCCGCCGGCTGCTGGCACAGATGCACAAGGCCGGGTTGGTGCGCAGCACACGCGGGCACGGCGGTGGCAGCCAGCTGGCGCGCGATGCGACCCGCATCACGCTGCACGACATCTACCTGGCGGTCGGCGCACCGCCGCTGGTGCAGATCGGCACACGCGGCGCAGGTCGTGGCTGCCCGATCCAGCAACTGGTCGATTCGGCGCTGCTCGATGGTGCCCGCGAAGCGCAGCGATTGCTGGAACACCGGCTGCAGTCCACCACGCTCGACCAGCTCGGCGCGGAGTTCGCGCGCCACCTCGCCCATCACCGCTCCCTGGAAGGACACCATGAATCCTGAAGTGATCATCGTCGGCGGCAGTTACGCCGGCATCGCCGCGGGCCTGATCCTGGCCCGCGCACGCCGCGCGGTCACCGTCATCGACGCCGGCCTGCCCCGCAACCGTGCGGCCAGCCATTCGCATGGCGTCCTCGGCCTGGACGGCATCAGTGGTGCCGAGCTGTTGAAGACGGCGCGCCAGCAGCTGCTGGACTATCCCAGCGTGCGCTGGATCCATGCCGAGGCCGCGCACGCCACCGCCAGCCCCGACGGTGTCGAGGTCCGCACCGCGGATGGCCAGGTGCTGGCCGCACGCAAGCTGCTGCTGGCCAGTGGCATCAGTGACCAGCTGCCGGACCTGCCCGGCCTGGCCGAGCGCTGGGGCAGCACCGTGCTGCATTGTCCCTACTGCCATGGCTACGAAGTCGGCGGCGGAGCGATCGGCGTGCTCGGCGGCCATCCGATGTCGGCCGGCAAGGCACCGCTGTTCGCCGACTGGGGCAATGTCACCTTCTTCAGCCAGGCGGGGGAGATCAGTGAGGAGGAACGCGTGGCCATGCAGCAGCGTGGCGTGCAGATCGAGATCTCGCCGGTGATTGCCGTGCAGGGCGACCAGCCGACCTGGCTGGAAGTGGAACTGGCCGATGGCCGCCGCATCGCCCAGCGCGCGCTGTTCGTTCCAGCCACCCAGGCGATGGCCACGCCGCTGGTGCAGCAGCTGGGCTGCGCGCTGGTCGAAAGCCCGCTCGGCGTGCTGATCGAGGTGGACGCGATGAAGCAGACCTCGGTGCCGAACGTGTACGCCGCAGGCGACGCGACCACGGTTGGCAATATCACCCTGGCCGCCGCCGAAGGGGTGCGTGCCGGGATCGGCGTACATCACGCGCTGGTCAGCGAAGACAGCAGCGGGTGACGGAAAGGGCCGGATTCCGCTCTCTTGAACGACACCCGGCCCGCCCCATCAGCCTTTGACGCACAGCACCTGGCGCAGTGTGTGGACCACGTCCACCAGGTCGAGCTGGGCGGCCATCACGTCTTCGATCGACTTGTACGCCGCCGGCGATTCATCCAGCACGCCGCTGTCCTTGCGGCATTCCACATGCGCGGTCGCCTCGCGGTGCTGGGCCAGGGTGATCCGCTCGCGTGCCGTGCCGCGGCTCATCACCCGGCCTGCGCCGTGACTGCAGCTGTGGAAACTGTCTGCATTGCCCTTGCCACGCACGATGTAGCTGCGCGTGCCCATGCTGCCGGGGATGATGCCCAGCTCGCCCTGGCGTGCACTGACCGCACCCTTGCGGGTGACCAGCAGTTCCTGCCCGGCGTGCGTTTCCTTCTGCACGTAGTTGTGGTGGCAGTTGACGGCCATCGCCGCCAGCCGGAACGGCGGCAGCCGATGCCGCATCTCGGCCAGCACGCGCGCCATCATCGCCTCGCGATTGTGCCGCGCGTAGTCCTGCGCCCAGGACACCGCTTCCACGTAGTCGTCAAACAGAGGCTCGCCTTCCATGAAGAAGGCCAGGTCCTTGTCAGGCAGATGGAAACCGAGCACGCGGCGCTCCAGCTCGCGACGCGCCTGCTCGATGAAGTACGTGCCGATCAGGTTGCCGGTGCCACGCGAGCCGCTGTGCAGCATTACCCACACGGCATCCGTTTCATCCAGGCACAGCTCGATGAAGTGGTTGCCACCTCCCAGCGTGCCCAGCTGGCGATCGAGCTTGTCGGTGCGGATCCGGCGATGCCTGTCCTTGATCTTCTCCAGGCCAGCGGCCAGGCCGGACTGCACCAGCCGCGTGTGGATGCTGTCGGGCATGCGCTGATGCTCGCCACCGCGACCGTTGCCGACCGGGATGCTGCGCTCGATGCTGTTGCGCAGCTGCCGCAGGTCATCGGGCAGGTCGTTGGCCTGCAGCGTCGTGCGCACCGCGGCCATGCCGCAGCCGATGTCCACGCCCACCGCCGCCGGAATGATCGCCCCGCGGGTCGGGATCACCGAGCCGACGGTCGCGCCCTTTCCCAGGTGCACGTCCGGCATCACGGCCACCCAGGGCCCGACGAATGGAATGGCGGCGATGTTGCGCAGCTGCTCATGGGCCTGCGCTTCCAGCGGCACGCCGTTCACCCAGCCCTTGATCGGCGTGGTGCCCTCGGCATGCAGCCATTGATAGGTGTGTTGTGTATCCATGTTGCAATCCATCTCCATGATGGGCCGGCGGCGCGTCCCTGCGCCGCCCCAGCCCCCTACTTCATCGTCACCAGCTGCTTCAGCACGCCATCCAGGCCGCCGAACACGGTGAGCTTGTCGATCTTCTCGGTGACCTTCTCCAGCGCCTCCAGCTCCTTCAACCGCATCAGCACCGGGTTGTCCTCGATCAGCCTGGCGGTATTGAGCTGCGAGCGGGTGGCGTTGGCCTCCTCGCGGCGGCGGATCACGCTGGCCTGTGCCTGCTTCTCGGCCAGCACCACGCCGTTGAGGATCTCCTTCATCTCGCCCGGCAGGATCACGTCCTTGATGCCGACACCCAGCAGCTGCACACCGTGGCCCTCGATCGCGGCGCGCACGTGCGCGGCGATCTCACCGTCCAGCGCCGCCTTCTCGCCCAGCAGCTCATCCAGGCTGCGCGTGGCGATCGCCTGGCGCAGGCCGAACTGCAGCTGCCGGTAGATGAACTCGTCGGCGTTGCTGAGCGTGCGGTGTGCACGCACCGGGTCGACCACCTGCACGGTCGCGGCCAGGTTCACCCGCAGGGTCACCTTGTCGCGGCTGAGCAGCTCCTGGCCGGACACGTCGAGCGAACGCGCGCGCAGTTCGACGCGCTCCACCGACACGTTGCCGTTGAAATTCCAGAACGCGTGCAGTCCGGCATCCAGGGTCTGTCGCAGCGTACCGTCGACGAACAGCAGGCCGACCGATTCGCTCGGCACGGTGCTGATCACCGCCACGCGCGGCAGTACGCCCAGCTGGCCCAGGCGCTGCTGCACGTCGGCCGGCACGCGCGGTTCGTCACCCAGGGCCATCACGCGCACCTCGGTGTCGACCGAACCCCGCCAGTAAAGATGGCGGCTGCCGGGCGGCAGGACATCGTCGATACGGCCATTGCGCAGCAGCAGAGCCACCTGTGCAGCGCCGATATCGGCCAGCACGAAGTGTTCGTGCAGCTGTGCTCCCAGCGCGTCGATCAGGCTGTCCTGGTCGCTGCCGTTGTAGGCGCTGCCCTTCGATGCGTTGTGCACGGTCACCTGCGGCGAGCCGCCGAACCGCGACAGGCGGTGCACGCCCGGCAGCAGCACCTGCTGGAAACGACGGTTGCGATACACCAGGCCGCGCTCGCCGTCGCCGATCACGACCTTGATGGTCCAGAACATGGGAGTCTCTCCTTGTATGGCTCTGGTGGTTCGACCCGATGGAAATCCGTCGCCGTGACCCGGGCCGATCAGGTCGTGGCGAGGCGGCCACCGGTGGACGGTCCGCGCGCGGAGCCTTCGGTGCGCCGGCAGTACCGCCATGGGCGCCGCCGGCAGGCAGCACCGGGGTGGACCAGGGCGGGCAGTGACGGCGAACCGGGGCCCGGCGTGCGGTCCGTTGCTTCCACTTCTCCGCCCGAAGGCGATGTCCGTGGATGGCGACGATGGCCGCTGGGACGTGCGTCCCGGGTGTTGCTTCAAGTCATGACGTGACAGGTCATGTGGTTTGGAGTGGGAATTGAACCCACGACAGACGGACTCAGGATCCGTTGCTCTGACCAGGCTGAGCTATCCAGTTGGGAATCGCGCGGAATCGAACCGCGTGCCGGCGAACCGGCGCCTGCGACCTGCAGGCGATCCAGGCGAGGGCATGTCCGCGACCTCCGGCATACGCTACGGCAGCGCCGCGCGCACCAGCCCGCCATTGAAACGGGACCGTTGGAAAATCGAGGGTGCAGGCCATCGACATTATCGGCGGGCGATAATGTTGTGAGGCAATGCAGATAATGTCCGGGCACGGCCGCGCGCGCGAAGATAAACTCCGGCGTGCAGGTAATGGCCGATCAGTGTGCGGCGGAATGCCGCGCGGGGTGCAGTTCTGGCATCGCGGGTCCTTGTGCCGACGCAAACGAAAACGCCCCCGGGGCATACGTTCCGAGGGCGTCGTCAAGCCTCGGAGATCGGGGTGGCCGATCTCCGCAGGGCGGGTATCAGGCCGTTGTGGGCAGTGCTTCCTTGCCGGACGCGCGCGCCAGCACATCCATGCGCAGGCATGGCAGCAGTGTGGCGATGGCGGAGAAATGCGCGTTCAAGGGAAACATCCAGGCGGGTGTTGAAACGAGGTGCGCACGATAAACCACGATTTAGTCGTGCGCAACCATTTTGTTGAATTATTTTCTTCTGCCCGATGCCGGAGCCGGCCGGCGACCGCCCCCGGCCAATCTCAGCCTTCCGCGCTTGCCGCGTCCAGCTGCGCGACATCCTGCACGCTCAGCGATACATTCGCCGCGGCCAGCAGGTCATGCAGCTGTTCGACGCTGGTGGCGCTGACGATCGGCGCGGTGATCGACGGCCGTGCGATCTGCCATGCCAGTGCGATCTGTGCCGGGCTGGCAGTGTGCTTGCTGGCCACGTCATCCAGCGCTTCCAGGATGCGCAGGCCGCGCGGGTTGAGATAACGCTTCACCACGTTCTCGCCCCGCGCCGGACTTTTGCCCGCATCGGCTGCCGTGCGGTACTTGCCGCTGAGGAAGCCGCTGGCCAGCGCGTAGTAGCCGATCACGCCGATCTGTTCGCGCTGCACCAGCGGTTCCAGCGCGGTCTCGTAGCCGGCGCGGTCGTAGAGGTTGTACTCCGGCTGCAGGGTTTCGTAACGCGGCAGCTTGTAGTCGGTGGATACCTTCAGCGCATCGGCCAGGCGGGTGGCGCTGTAGTTGGAGGCACCGATGGCGCGCACCTTGCCGGCTTCGATCAGGCGACCGAACGCGGCCAGCGTGGCTTCCAGCGGTGTCGACTCATCATCCTCGTGCGCCTGGTACAGATCGATCACATCGGTCTGCAGGCGACGCAGCGAGTCTTCCACCGCCGCATTGATGTTGTCCGGGGTCAGCCCCGGGCGCTCGGCCCATTTGCCGACCTTGGTCGCCAGCACCACCTTCTCGCGCTTGCCGCTGCGGGCGAACCACCTGCCGATCAGCGTCTCCGATTCGCCGCCTGCATTGCCGGGCACCCAGGCCGAGTACACGTCGGCGGTGTCGACCAGGTTGAAGCCGGCGTCGACGAAGGCATCGAGCAGGGCGAAGCTGGCCTTCTCGTCGGCGCTCCAGCCGAACACGTTGCCTCCGAAGGCGAGCGGACGTACATGCAGGCCGGAACGGCCCAGTTCACGGGTTGCCGTCATGGGCACGGTCTCCTTGGGGGAAGTGCTCCAGAATAGAACGCGTTGTGTTACCGCGCTGCGGCGCTGACCACAAAACAGTGTTCCGCGACGGGCGCGCGGCTAACGATTTGTGAACACCTGGCGCGCGGTGACTGCTAGTCTCGCCGCATCATTCCGCTGGAGTCGCCCCGATGATGCCTGCTTCGTCCCTGCGTGGTTGCCGCCTGTTGCTTGCTTCCGCCCTGCTTGCTGCCGTGCCCGCGTACGCTGCGCCGACCTTGGTGGCGCCGGCGCAGATCCAGGTATCGCCCGCCATCGACGCTGCGGTGAAGGCGTCGACCCGTGATCCGGCCAACGTCAAGCGTGATGGCTACCGTCATCCGGCACAGTCGCTGGCCTTTTTCTCGGTGGCACCGGAGAAGACCGTCATCGAAATCACTCCGGGCAACGGTTGGTATTCGGAAATCCTCGCGCCGCTGCTGCATGACAAGGGCCGGTACGTGGCAGCCGTGGTTGACCCGATGGCGGTGGCAGAAGGTCGTGGCCGCGACTACCAGCAGCGCAGCCGCGATGGCCTGGAAAAGAAGTTCGCCGGTGCGCCGGCACAGTTCGGCAAAGCAGTCGTGGTCGCCTACGATCCGGCCAAGCCGGTGTTCGGACCGGCCAACTCGGCCGATGTGGTGCTGACCTTCCGCAACGTGCACAACTGGCGCAAGGCCGGCCAGGCGCAGGGCATGTTCCAGGGCTTCTTCAACGTGCTCAAGCCGGGCGGCGTGCTGGGCGTGGTGGAGCACCGCGCCAAGGCCGATGTGGCCGACGATGATGACACTGGTTATGTCGGCCAGCAGCAGGTGATCGCCTTGGCCGAGGCCGCCGGCTTCAGGTTGGATGCGCGCAGCGAGATCAATGCCAACCCGCGCGACACCAAGGATCATCCCAACGGCGTGTGGACCCTGCCGCCGACCAACCAGCATGACAAGGCCGACGCCGCGAAGTACCAGGCCATCGGCGAAAGCGATCGCATGACCCTGCGCTTCATCAAGCCCTGAGGCGAAGCCTCGCAGCCGCAAGCGGCAATGGACACACGTGTATCCGCCGGGCCTGGCCCGGCGCGACAGTCAAAGGAGTGAGCGGTTGAAGAAGATCCTGTACATCGTGATCGCAGTACTGGTGCTGGTACGCCTGTTCGACTTCACCTTCCATGGCGGCAATACCTATGACCTGCTGGGCGCGGTGGGGTTCGCGGTGCTGTTGATCGGCATCCTGCAGGATGAACGCGCGCGCCGTGCGAGCCCGCCATTGGCGTCTCAGCGGCGGCGGGCGGCGATCGCATCGGCCTGTGGCATTGCGCTGGTGCTTGTTTCGTTCCTGCTGAAGTGGAAAGTCTTCGGCTGAGGCGCCCGTGATCGCGATGGCAGCGCCGGGATGGGACAATGCCGCATCCACCGCCTGCCGTGCCTGCGATGCTGATTGCCTTCAACAAGCCGTTCAATGTGCTGTGCCAGTTCACCGATCGCAGCGTCCCGCCGCGCCCGACCCTGGCGGGGTTCGGCCTGCCGCCGCGTGTCTATGCGGCCGGCCGGCTGGATCATGACAGCGAAGGCCTGCTGCTGCTGACCGACAACGGTCCCTTGGCGCACAGGTTGACCGACCCGAAGCACAAGGCCGACAAGACCTACTGGGTGCAGGTGGAAGGCACGCCTGGCGAGGAACAGCTGCAGCGCCTGCGCAGCGGCGTGATCCTCAATGATGGGCCGACCCTGCCGGCGAAGGTCGAACGGCTCGATCCCGCGCCGGAGCTGTGGACGCGCGATCCGCCCGTGCGTTTCCGCAAGACCGTTGCCGATACCTGGCTGGCGATCACGATCCGCGAAGGGCGCAACCGCCAGGTACGGCGGATGACCGCCGCCGTGAACCTGCCCACCCTGCGCCTGGTGCGGGTGGCAATGGGTCCTTACCGGCTGGATGATCTGCGCCCCGGACAGTGGCGGCAGATCGGCTGAAACGAAACGGGCCGGAGATCACCCACAGGCGATCTCCGGCCCGGATGCAGCCGCCTGCCTCAGGCGTCGCTGCCGATATCGCTGTGCTCGTCGACCACGGTGTCGTTGCGGCGGTCGCGGGCACTGATGCGCTGCGCCTGGCCATCAACGACCTGACCATTGGCCGCCTTCTTCTTCTGCTGCTTGCGATACAGGGCATAGCCGAGCAGACCCACACCCACTGCCGCGGCGGCGATGGTCACTGCCGGATTGCGGCGGGCGAACTTGGTGGCAACCTTGCCACCGGTCTTCACTGCGCCCAGTGCGGCTCCCGTCTTGATCCAGTCGCTGGCCTGCGGACCCAGATGGCGCAGGCTGCCGCCGGCACTCTTCAGGCCGTCGCCCGCGGTGTGGGCCAGGTCCAGGGCGCGCTCCAGGGCGCGGTCGGTAATCACGGTCAGTCTGCTCATGCGGGGGTCCTTTGCCTCGGGTCGAAGTCCAGTGTGGCGCGTTGCCCGTAAACGGTATGTCAGTCGGGCAGTCACACGGCGTGACTCTACGCGCTCCATTCAGGATCAGGCAGGATTGCTATGTTCCCCGTGGTTTGGCCCGGTGGGTGGCGGTGGCCGTCCACGGGTCGTCCGGCCAGGGATGGCGGGGATAGCGGCCCTTCATCTCTTTCTTCACCTCGGCATAGGTGTTTTCCCAGAAGTTGCGCAGGTCCTGGGTGACCTGCAGCGGACGACCGCCGGGTGACAGCAGGTGCAGGGTCAGTGGCACGCGCCCATCGGCGATGCGGGGAGTGTCTGCCAGTCCGAACAACTCCTGCAGCTTCACGGCCAGCACCGGTGGCAGCGGTTCGCCGGACTCGCTGTCCAGTGCATAGGTGATGGGCCGCTCCAGCCCGGAGGGCACAGTGATGCGGCTTGGCGCATGCCGCTCCACGAGCTGCCGCTGTGACCATGCCAGGGGCGACTTCAGCGCTTCTGCGAAGCTGGCTTCGTCCAGCGCATCGAGGCGGCTCTTGCCGGCAAACGCAGGCTGCAGCCACCGCGCGCGGGTGGCGAGCAGCGTGGCATCGCTGCAGTCGGGCAGCTCCAGCTCGGGCATCCAGCGACGCAGCGACTCCACCCGTGCCTGCCATTGGCGCAGGGCCTCGGTCCACGGCAGTGCCTGCAGGCCGAGCTCGGCAACAGCCTCGGTCAAGGCGCCGGCCGCGTGTTCCGGGTCGACCCGGCCCGCCGAGCGACTGTCCAGCACGATGCGATCGAAGCGGGTTTCGCGCAGTGCGACCAGCGCACGCCGTTCGCCGTCCCAGCGCACCGTGTCGGCGGTGACGAAGCGCTGCGGGTAGATCCTGCGCAGATGGTCCTCATCGACCGGCGCGGCGCGCAGCAGAAGCGCATCGCGGGCCTCGAAACGCAGTTCGCTGGCGACCAGCCACGGTTCGCCACGCAGATCGCTCAGTTCATGCAGGCGCGCGCTGCGCCCGTTGGCGAGCAGGTAGCGCAGCGGATCGCCCGGATGCTGGAAGCCGATGCGATCGGGAAAAGCGTGCGCCAGCAGATCGCCCAGCGCGTGCGCTTCGATGCTGGCAGGGGGCGCGGCATCGCAGCGCAGCCGACGCCGCCACTGGCGCGCGGCGGCATCAATGGCAGCCAGTCCACCACGACTGGCATCGGCCGGCGCGCGGCCAGCACGGAACGCGGCCAGCGCGCGCCAGCGTGCCGCCAGTGCATCGCCGCCCTGGCGCAGGGGGTCGCGTGCTTCCAGCAGCGCCGCCAGATCGGCCGCCAGCGCCTGTGCGTGCGGGTCAGGGGCGGCGAGCAGCATCGCGGCCATGCGTGGATGGGTACCCAGCGCCAGCACGCGTCGGCCCAAGGCGGTGATCGCGCCCGACTCCGACAACGCGCCCAGGCGGTGCAGCAGCTCGCGCGCCGCACCCATCGGTCCGCTTGGGGGCGGATCGAGAAAGCGCAGGTCGCTGCTGCCCCACGCCGCCAGCTCCAGCGCCAGTCCTGCCAGTTCGACCTGGTCGATCTCGGCACGCCGCTGAGGCTCCAGCCGCTGCGACTGCGGCCACAGGCGCCAGGCCACGCCCTCGGCCACGCGGCCGGCACGACCGGCACGCTGGTCGGCCGAGGCCTGCGCAATGGCCACCACGTCCAGGCGGGTGAAGCCGCTGTTCGGGTCATAGCGGGGCTCGCGTGCCAGGCCGCTGTCGATCACCACGCGCACGCCGGGCAGGGTCACCGAGGATTCGGCCACGTTGGTGGCCAGCACCACGCGGCGGCGGCCCTCATCTGCGGGTTGCAGCACGCGCGCCTGCTGTTCCACCGGCAGTTCGCCATGCAGTGCCAGGACCTCGGTGTTGCCGCCGATCGATTCCTGCAGACCGGCCTGCACGCGGGCGATCTCCCGCTGGCCAGGCAGGAACACCAGCACGTCGCCCGGGTGCTCGACCAGCGCCTGCTGCACTGCGCGGCGGACCTGCAGTTCCAGCGATTCTTCGCGACGCGCCGGGAAGTGGCTTACGGTCACGGGGTAGCTGCGGCCCTCGCTGCTCAAGCGGGGTGCGTCGAGGAAGCGTGCCAGCCGCTCGCCATCCAGGGTCGCCGACATGACCACCAGCCGCAGGTCGTGGCGCAGCTGTGCCTGTACGTCCAGCGCCAGTGCCAATCCCAGGTCGCCGCTGAGGTGGCGCTCATGGAACTCGTCGAACAGGATCGCGCCCACCTGTTCCAGCAACGGGTCGTCCTGCAGCATGCGGGTCAGGATGCCTTCGGTCACCACCTCGATGCGGGTGCGCGCGGACACCCGGTTCTCGAAGCGGATGCGGTAGCCGACCGTATCACCGACCTCCTCGCCGAGCTGCCTTGCCATGAACATCGCTGCGCTGCGCGCGGCCACCCGGCGCGGCTCCAGCAGGATGATCCTGCGGCCCTGCAGCCACGGTGCATCGAGCAGCGCCAGCGGTACCTGGGTGGTCTTGCCGGCGCCCGGTGGTGCCTCCAGCACGAGCCGTGGCTGTGCGGCCAGATGCTGCTGGATCTGCGGCAGCAGCGGAGAAATGGGGAAGTGCGGGGCGTTCATGCGCAAAGGATAAGGGGCCACGCTGGGCGCGGGTACAATGCGCAGGCATATTTCCTCCGCGATGACCATGCACCTGATCGATATCGGCGCCAATCTGACCCACGACTCCTTCGACCGCGACCGCGACGCCGTGCTGCAGCGTGCCCGCCAGGCCGGGGTGGTGCAGATGGTGGTCACGGGGGCCAGCCGCGAGCACTCTCCGCTGGCGCTGCAGCTGGCCCAGCAGCATCCGGGATTCCTGTATGCGACGGCCGGCGTACACCCGCATCATGCGGTGGAGTACACCGAAGAATGCGATGCAGAGATGCGCGCCCTGCATGCCCACCCGGAAGTGGTGGCGGTCGGCGAGTGCGGACTGGACTACTTCCGTGACTTCTCGCCGCGACCTGCCCAGCACCGTGCGTTCGAGCGCCAGCTGCAGCTGGCGGCGGAGAACGGCAAGCCGCTGTTCCTGCACCAGCGCGACGCGCACGCCGACTTCATGGCGCAGATGAAGAACTTCGAGGGTCGCCTCGGGCCGGCGGTGGTGCACTGCTTCACCGGTGAACGGGAGGAGTTGTTTGATTACCTCGACCAGGACTGGTACATCGGCATCACCGGCTGGCTCTGCGACGAGCGTCGCGGGGCGCACCTGCGCGAGCTGGTGAAGAGCATTCCAGCCGATCGCCTGATGATCGAGACCGATGCGCCGTATCTGCTGCCGCGCACGCTCAAGCCGATGCCGAAGGATCGCCGCAACGAACCGATGTTCCTTTCGCACATCGTCGAGGAGTTGGCCCGTGATCGTGGCGAGGATGTCGTGCTGACCGCAGCCCATGCCACGGCGGCAGCCCGTGCCTTCTTCCGGCTGCCCGACGCCGACACGACACGTCAGCCGTGAATGCCCGGATCCGGTAACGCTCGGCCATGCCCGGCGAGCGAAGCGGCAAGATCCGTCAGCCCTTCCCGATACGTCGGAAACTGCGGCGCCCACCCCAGCGCTTCGCGCGTACCGCGGCTGTCGATGCGCTTGCTGCCTTCGTAGAAGCGGCGCAGGGCCGGGCTCAGCGCCGGGTCGTCCCACGCCATTGCCGGTGGCATCGCAAAGCCTCCCAGCTGCGCGGCGAAGGCCAGCACGTCCTGTGGCGGTGCCGGCTCATCGTCGCTTGGCAAGTACAGCGCCTGCAGGGCGGGTCGCCGCATCGCCGCGATGATCACCGCCACCAGGTCCTGCACATGCAGGCGGTTGAACAACAGGCCCGGCTTCAGCACATGGCGGGCACGTCCCTGCGCGAGCTGCACCAGTGCGTTGCGGCCGGGACCATACAGCCCGGGCAGCCGGAACACTGCCGAGGCGATGCCGCGCCGGCTGGCCAGTGCGCGCCATTGCGACTCCGCGCGCAGGCGCTGCAGGCCCGCAGGCCCGGTGGCGTCGGCCACGATGTCCGCATCGATCCAGCCGCCCTGGCGGTCGCCGTACACCGACGTTGACGACAGATAGCCCACCCACTGCAATGCGGGACTGTCTTCCAGTGCCGTGCGCAGCATGCGCACTGCCGGGTCGCCGTCGGCATCGGGCGGTATGCTGCCCAGCACCGCATCGGCGCGCGCGATGTCATCCAGAAGCGCGGGTGCAGGTGCTGTTCCAGCGCAGAGTCGATGGCAGCGCAGGCCATCCACGGCTGCCGTGGCCGGATCGCGTACGGTGCCGGCGACCTGCACGCCCAGCGCTTCCAGGCGAGCCGCCAGTACGCGCCCGCTCCAGCCCATGCCCAGGATCAGCACCCGTCCGGGCAACGGACCGGCCGGCAGCGTCAGGCTCACGCCCGGCGCTGCGCCTGGTAGGCCTGCAGGCTGCTGTAGGCGACCTGCAGCAGCACGCCCTGCTGGCCGGCGCTGCGTGCACGCGCCAGCATGTCACCGACGATGTGGCCGGCCTCCACCTGCTGCCAGGCCTCCAGGTCACGCAACATCGAGGCCTTCAATGCCGAGCCGGCCTGGGTCAACGTGCCGCGCGCAGTGTCCTGCGCTGCCGCCGGGACTGCCTCACCGGCCGCCTCCGCCACGGCCAGGCACTCGTCGTACAGGCCCTGCACGATGGCCGTGCCATCATCGGTCGCGACAATCGTGCCGATGTCCGCGCGCAACAGGCAGGTCGCCGCGGCAAGCGCGGTGAGGAAGGTGTACTTGATCCACTGCTCCTGGCCGATGCGTTCGCTGGCCAGGTGATCGAGGTTGGCCTGCGTGCAGGCGGCGGCGAAGGCACGCACGCGCGCCGAGAGTGCGCCACCGTCGCGTTCCCCGAAGGTGAGCTTGGCGGGTTTTCCCAGATGCACCACCGCACCGTCCGGTGCCTTGGTCGCACTGATGAAGCACAGCCCACCCAGCACCGCCTCGCGGCCGAAGCGTGCATCCAGATCGTTGTAGTGATGCAGCCCGTTGAGGATCGGCAGCACGGTGGTGCGGGGGCCCACCGCCGGCGCGATGGCCTCGATCGAGCTGTCCAGGTCGTAGGCCTTGCAGCTGAGGATGACCAGGTCGAAGGGCCTCTCGCGGGCCAGCGCGGGCAGCGCATCGGCTGTCACGTGCTGCACCGGGAAGGCGGCATCGCCGACTGGACTGCGGATCACCAGTCCATCGCGTGCAAGCTGCCCGGCGCGGGCAGGGCGGACCAGGAAGGTCACGTCCACACCGGCCTGGGCCAGGCGGCCGCCGAAGTAACCGCCGGTACCGCCGGCGCCGAGAATCAGGATGCGCATTGCACGTTCACCGTTGTCTGCGGAACCAATGTTGCGAGTGTGCCGGGGATCGCGACCCCGGCGATCGGCGCTCAGCTGCGCATGCCCACGCCGCGGCGCAGCAGCCACAGCGCCACCGCCGTCAGCACCACCACGAAGCCGATCATCAGCGCGTACGCGACCCACAGCGGCACGTCACTGCTGCCCAGCAGGCCGTAGCGGAACGCGTTGACCATGTAGAAGATCGGGTTCGCATGGGTCGCTGCTTCAGCCCAGGCCGGCAGCAGCTTCACCGAATAGAACACGCCGCCCAGATAGGTCAGCGGGGTCAGGATGAAGGTCGGAACGATCGCCACGTCGTCGAACTTCTTCGCGTACACGGCATTGATGAAGCCGGCCAGCGAGAAGATGGTGGCGCCCAGCAGCACCGTGGTCAGTGTCACCAGCGGGTGCGGGATGCGCACGGGGGTGAAGAACATCGCGATGATCAGCACGATCACGCCGACCATCAGGCCGCGCAATACCGCACCGGCCACGTAACCCCACAGGATCACCCAGTTCGGCATCGGGCTCACCAGCAGCTCTTCCACGTGGCGGCCGAACTTGGCGCCGAAGAAGGACGAGCTGATGTTGCCGTAGCTGTTCTGGATCACGCTCATCATGACCAGCCCGGGCACGATGAACTGCATGTAGCTGTACCCGCCCATCTCGCCCACGCGCGAGCCGATCAGGCCGCCGAAGATGAGGAAGTACAGGGTCATGGTGATCGCCGGCGGCACCAGCGTCTGGCCCCAGATGCGCATGATCCGGGTCACTTCGCGGCGCACGATGGTCAGCAGCGCGACGCGGTTGCGCTGGCCGTCGGTCAGCTCGGTGGTGCTCATGCGGATTTCTCCTGATTGCCGGTGAGGCGCACGAACAGCTCCTCCAGGCGGTTGCTCTTGGTACGCATCGAGCGCACGCGGATGCCGGCTTCATTCAGCGCGGCGAACACGCGGTTCAGATCCATCGCCCGTGGCATGTCGATGTCCAGGGTGTGCGCGTCGGGCGCGCTGAGGGTTGCGCCCTCGATCGCCGGCAGCTGCACCGGCAGATCGCCATCGATGTCCAGCAGGAAGCCTTCCACGTCCAGCTTGGCCAGCAGCGCACGCATCGGCCCCTGCTCGACGATCCGGCCGTGGTTGATGATCGCCAGATGCCGGCACAGGTACTCGGCCTCCTCCAGGTAGTGGGTGGTGAGGATGATCGTCGTGCCAGCCGCATTGATCTCCTTCAGCACCCGCCACATGTCGCGGCGGATCTCGATGTCCACGCCCGCGGTCGGCTCATCCAGGATCAGCAGGCGGGGACGCGTCATCATCGCGCGGGCGATCATCAGCCGGCGCTTCATGCCGCCGGACAGGGTGCGGCTCATCACCTGCGCCTTCTCCCACAGATGGGCACGCTTGAGTTCCTCTTCCGCGCGCTGCTCCGCTTCCTCGCGCGGTACGCCATAGAAGCCGGCGTAGTTCACAAGAATGTCGAAGGGTTTTTCGAACAGGTTGAAGTTGATCTCCTGCGGCACCAGGCCGATCAGGCGCATGGTCGCGCCGCGGTTGCGCACCAGGTCGCTGCCGAACACCTCCACCTGGCCCTCGCTGAGGTTGACCAGGGAGCTGATGATGCCGATCAGGGTGGACTTGCCAGCCCCGTTGGGGCCCAGCAGGGCGAAGAAGTCGCCCGGGGCGACCTCCAGCGAGACCCCCTTCAGGGCCTGGGTTCCGTTGTCGTAGGTTTTGCGCAGGTCGCGCACGCGCAGGGCGGGCGCCGTATCGTTCAGGGATGCCAAGCTCGAAGCCTTCGCGCCTATGGGCTGGCGCTGGAGAGGGGCGGGGAAGGGCTATTATAGAAGACCCCGAGGGCTTGCCCCGGCTACACACTGTCCCGAAAAGTCGTGCCTGTTCAATTCCCCCTCAAGCTGGTCGGCCGCCGCATGCTGGCCCCGACCGTCGGCCACTACCAGTTCGTGCGCGACGATGGCCAGCCGCTGGATTTCCAGCCCGGCCAGTTCATCCAGGTCCATTTCAGCTACGCCGATGGCACCGAGACCAAGCGCAGCTATTCCCTGGCCACCCTGCATGATCACGCACTGGGGCCCGGCGAAGCCGTGGATATCGCGGTCAGTTTCGTGCCCGGCGGCGCCGCTACAGCGCTGTTCGAGGCGCTGGAAACCGGCGGCCAGATCAGCGCGTCCGGCCCGTACGGGCGGTTCTGCCTGAACCCCGGCGATCACAACGCGCGCTATCTGCTGATCGCCACCGGTACCGGCGTGACCCCCTATCGCTCGATGCTGCCACTGCTGGAAAGGGCCATGACCGAGCGCGGCGTGCAGGTCGTCCTGCTGCAGGGTGCACGCAGCCCGGGCGAACTGCTGTACAGCGAAGATTTCTACAGTTTCGCCGAAAAACACGCGAACTTCCGCTATGTTCCGTGCCTGTCGCGGGAGTTGCCGGAACAGGCCCACGCCGACGTCCATCATGGCTACGTGCAGCAGGCCCTGGCTGGTTTCACGCCGGACCCGGCCACCGATATCGCCTACCTGTGCGGCAACCCGGACATGGTCGATGCCTGCGCCGAGCTGCTCAAGGCGGCCGGGCTGGGCAACCCGCAGATCCGCCGCGAGAAGTACGTCAGTAGCAAGTGAGTGCGCTGCGGAGAGGCGGCGCCAGCCGCCTCCCGCAGACCGCGCCGGTCTCAGTACGGCACCCAGGCATCACGCCAGGCTGCGCCCACGCCCGGCCGGTACGCGTCGGCGTTGACGTTGCACCACGCGCCTTCAGGGAACGGGCGGCAGGCATACAGCCGGCCATCGCTGCCCTTCACCACGGTCTGCCCGGGTACATAGCTGCCGATGCCTGCCGGGTACACGTAGTCGAAGTCGCCGCCCGGCGAAGGCGTGCCCGGATCGGGTACCCGGGTGTCCAGCTGGAAGCGGTTGCCTTCTTTCAGATAGACCCGGTTGCCGGTCGCCGACGCCGTCGGCGTGATTGTGCCGTTGGACAGTACGCCCACCCGAGCGTGCTGGCTGGCGCCATTGACCTTGCGGGCCAGCACCAGCGGCCACTGCGCGGCCGCCGTCTGGCCGCTGGCCAGTGTGGCCTCCACCCGCTCCACATCGTTGCCGCTGGCGTTGAACACGCGCAGCGCCAGGACGGTGCCGACCGGCAGATCGCCACGCGCGGTGAGCGGGCCGGCATCCTGCCACTGCGATACCGGGGGAGTACTGCCGCCCTCGAAACGCACATCCATGCAGGTGTAGAACGCTTCGGTCGAATCCGCGCGCTGCCACGTGTTGTAGATCACGTGCTGGCCCGTGCGCTGTGGCAGCGGGCACTGCAGCCTGTACGTGCCATCGGCGGACAGCGGGGTGTTGCCCAGTGTGCAGAACTCCTGCAGGTCCGCCCAGCGCAGAGGACTGCCCGGTGTCCAGCCTTCGCGGGTAACGAAGAATCGCCAGTCACGCGTGGCATGCGGTGCGGTGGCCTTGAACACGAAGGTGAACCTGCCGTTCGCATCGGGTTGGATCGGCGTGGTCTGCCAATCACTGCGGTTCAGATCCAGGCCGCGGAAGGTCGGGTTGTTGCCGCTGCACAGCGTGCCGTCGGGTACGACGGCCTGATGGTTGCCATTGGCGTTGGCCTGGTTGATGCCGTTCCAGTCGTAGAACGCCTGCGAGCCGGCGAGTGCTTTCGCGGCGGCGCAGGCCGGGTTGGTTGGATTCTCCGGATTGCCCTGGAAACAGGCGTAGACGCGACTGGCCGGCGTGGTCATGGTGCCGTGCGCGAATGCGCTGCTGGCCAGGCAGATCAGGCCGGCGGCTGCGAATGAGCTGGCCAGCACAACACGTGTGGATCGGAATGACATGGCGCATCCTTGTGGTCGTCGATGGGAACGGTGACCGCAGGCGTTGCGCTGCGCAGCGGACGGTCGGCGGCACCTCGGCGAGTATCGAGGTGCGCTGCATCGCGCGGTACCTTGGAAGTGCCGTTCCGTGACTGCCTGCGTGAAGCCTTTCCCACAGGCTTCACGCAGGCCTGAACGGATGCGCAGAGGGTCACGCGTCGTGCGTGGTGCCGATCACGCGACGCCGTGTGTCAGCGCGTCCTGATCCATCCGGTCCGCCTGGCACGAAAAACACCCGTAGCCTGCGTTGTGCAACTGCACGAAGGCCACCGCGGGATCGGCGAACAGCACATCGAGCTGTACCCCGACCTCGTTGCCGGGGCAGACCTGCCCGCTGATCATCAGTGCATCCTCGTCGTAGGCACGCAGTGAGATAAGCCGTCGCTCGACGTAGGGCGGAACGACCCCGGCGGGCAGGACGCAGCGCGTAGCGCCGCGCTGCACGAAGATCGGACCGGACGCGCGATAGGGTGAGTGCGTGGCCAGGTGGGTATGGGGCAGCAGAAGCAGTTCGGCGCCACTTGGGGGATCGGCCAGGCTGACCCGGCACGGATGGCCGCCGCGATCCCCGGCCCAGCGTCGCAGGATGCCCTGCGCAGCCAGCGCGCGGTCGCTCTGTTCGAACAGGTGCTGGAAGGGGCGGTGATCGAGGCCGCTGAGGTACCACGCGTTCATGGGAATCTCCTGGGCTCGCCATGAGTCTGCGTGGCCGACGGCTGCGCTGCTCGCCATGATGCGACGCCGCATTCGATCCGGCCGACATGGGCCTGGCTTTCCAGTGACGATTGCCCATCGCCGCCAGCCTCCTGCCCGTGTAAGTTGGGTCACATCTTCCGCGGCAGCCCGTCGTGGTCGACAGGAACGTCTTCCAGGGGAAACGAGCACGATGCAAAGACACCATCTCGCACTGGCCGGCGCGCTGGCCAGCCTGCTGCTTGCCGGTTGCGGCGCGGCGCCTTCCGGCAGCGCCGATGCGGCGGCGGAAACGCCCGGCCGCCGCTACGGACAGATCGACTTCCAGCCCTGCACATTGACCACGATGGGCGCCAGCGCCAACGTCGAGGCACAGTGCGCCACCCTGCAGGTGGCCGAGGACAGGGCGCAGCCGCAAGGGCGGAAGATCAACCTCCGTATCGCCTGGCTGGAATCGGGCAACAGTGGCTCCGGCCAACCGGATCCGGTGTTCTTCCTCGCCGGCGGGCCCGGGCAGGCGGCCAGCGAGGTGGCGGTCATCGTCGATACCGCCCTGCGCCAGGTTCGCAAGCAACGCGACATCTTCCTGATCGACCAGCGCGGCACCGGTGGCTCCAACCCGCTCAACTGCCTGGGCGCAGATGGCAAGGAACTGGCCTTCGACGAAGAGGTCCCCCCCAGCGAGGCGCTGCTGCGCGACTACGCCCAGCGCTGCGCAAGCTCTTTGCAGGGACGTGCCGATGCGCGGTTCTACACCACCCGCGACGCCGTTGCCGATCTGGATGCCGTGCGCCTTGCGCTGGGCGTGGATGCGCTGAACCTGGTGGGCGGTTCCTACGGAACCCGCGTGGCCCAGCGTTATGCCGCCGCCTATCCGCAGCACACCCGCAGCATCGTCATCGACGGCGTCGTTCCGAACGAGCTGGTGGTCGGGGGTGACTTCGCCAATACCTTCGAAGACGCGATCAATCTGCAGTCGGCGCAGTGCCGCAAGGATCCTGCGTGCAGCAAGCGCTTTCCGACCGACACCGGCAAACAGCTGCGCGGCGTGCTCGATACGCTGCGCGCCGCGCCGGTGACCGTTGACTACCGCGACCCCGGCACGAACGCGCCGCGGCGCGACGTGCTGACGCCGGACAGCGTGATGGGGCTGGCGTTCGCCTTCTCCTATGTTCCGCAGTACGCCTCGCTGTTGCCGCTGGTGCTGGACGAGGCTGCGCAGGGCCGCTACGCACCGCTCGCCTCGCTGGCACGCGGTGCCAACCGCAGCATGGGCTTCCAGATCAACCGCGGCATGCAGTGGTCGGTGATCTGCAGCGAGGACGCTCCGCGCTACCACGCGCCAGCCGCCAATGCCGAGCGCCTGTTCGGCAACGAGGTGGCCAGCGCCTTCTTCGCGCCGTGTGCTGTCTGGCCGCACACCGCGGCCCCCGCCGCGGATGCCGCACCGCTGCGCAGCGAGGTGCCGGCGCTGCTGCTGTCCGGTGAACTGGACCCGGTCACGCCACCGCGCTACGCCGCACAGGTGCTCAAGGGGCTGCCGCAGGGGCGCGCACTGGTCGCGCGCGGCCAGGGCCACGGCACGCTCTCCGCCGGCTGCATGCCCCGCCTGCTGGGCCAGTTCATCGACAGCACCGATGCCAAGGCGCTGGATGCCAGCTGCCTGGATACGCTGAGCTACGTGCCGGCGTTCACCTCGTTCAACGGATGGGAACCATGATCGTCGCCGACAACCTGCACAAGGCCTTCGATACCCGCACCGGCCGCATCCAGGCGGTGGCCGATGTCGGCTTCCGCGCCGAGGACGGTCGCATCACCGGTCTGCTTGGCCCGAACGGTGCCGGCAAGACCACCACCATGCGCATGCTGTACACGCTGATGACGCCTGACCAGGGCAGCATCAGCGTCGATGGCATCGATGCCGCGCGCAATCCCGTGGAGGTCCGTCGCCACCTGGGCGTGCTGCCCGATGCGCGGGGCGTCTACAAGCGGTTGACCGCGCGCGAGAACATCGCCTATTTCGGCCGGCTGCACGGCCTGTCCGAAGCACGCATCCGAGAGCGCATCGACGTGCTGTCGCAGGCGCTGGACATGGGCGACATCCTCGACCGCCAGACCGATGGCTTCTCGCAGGGCCAGCGCACCAAGACCGCGATCGCGCGCGCACTCGTGCACGATCCGCGCAACGTGATCCTCGACGAGCCGACCAACGGCCTGGATGTGATGACCACCCGCGCACTGCGCCGGTTCCTGCTGGGACTTCGTGAGGAAGGGCGGTGCGTGATTCTGTCCAGCCACATCATGCAGGAGGTGGCTGCACTGTGCGACCACATCGTGATCATCGCCAAGGGCACGGTCATGGCCGCCGGCAGTGCCGATGAGCTGCGCGCGCAGTCCGGCGAAGCCAATCTGGAAGATGCGTTCGTGAAACTGATCGGCAGCGAAGAGGGCCTGCACGCATGAGCATGATGTCGACCCTGATGACGGTGATGCGCAAGGAGCTGCGTGATCTCTCCCGCGACCGCCGCACGCTGATGCTGACCCTGCTGTTCGGTCCGCTGCTGTACCCGGTGCTGCTGCTGGGCATGGGCAAGCTGGCCGAGAGCCGCGTGCGCACGCAGATCGAGCAACCGCTGCAGATTCCGACCATCGGCGCGGACAACGCACCGAACCTGGTCCGCTTCCTGGCCGCGCAGGGGCTCAACGCCAGCGCAGCACCCAAGGACCTGGCTGCGGCCATCCGCAACCAGGACATCGACGTCGCGCTGCGCATCAGCGATGACTTCGGCGAGGACTGGGCCGCGGGCAGGCCGGCGCTGGTGGAGGTGATCAAGGACAGCACCCGGCGTGCCGCCGAAGTGCCCAGCGCACGCCTGGAAGCGGCGCTGGCCACCTACAACGGCCAGGTGGGCGCACTGCGGCTGATGGCACGCGGCGTGGATGCCCAGGTCGCGCGTCCGCTGGACGTGGGCAGCCAGGATCTGGCCAGTGCCGAAGCGAAACGGGGCATGATCCTGTCGATGCTGCTGCCGGTGCTGTTGACCCTGACCTCGTTCATCGGCGGCGCCTATCTGGTGATGGACGCCACCGCTGGCGAACGTGAGCGGCAGTCACTCGAGCCCCTGCTGGCAACGCCCGGCTCTCGCAGCGCGATCGTCAGTGGCAAGATCGCCGCCGCCTGCGTGGTCGGCTTCGCGTCGCTGCTGTTGACCCTGGTGGCTTTCAAGGTCAGCGCGCAGATCGCCCCGGGCAACATCGGCCGCCAGTTCAACATGAATGTCGGCTCGATGCTGCAGATGCTGCTGGTGATGCTGCCGATGCTGCTGATCGGTACCTCGCTGCTGACCTTCCTGTCGGCGGCGGCCAAGAGCATGAAGGAAGCGCAGAGCCACATGACCTGGCTGATGCTGCTGCCGATGCTGCCCGGCTACGCGCTGGTCGCCTACCCGCTGAAGAGCGAGCTGTGGCAGTACGCGGTGCCGTTCCTGTCGCAGAACCAGATGCTGCTGAAGGTCATCCGCCATGAAGTGATCAGTCCCAGCGTCTGGGCGATCTATCTGGGCGCCAGTCTCGGTCTGGCCGCACTGCTGTGGTTTGCCGCCGTGCGCCGCTACCACAACGAACGCCTGGCGATTTCCGGCTGACCGCCAGTGGAAGCGCCGGGCCCTGCCCGGCGGATACGGAACGAGGCCCGGTCATGCCGGGCCTCGCTGTTTTCAGGTTCGCGTTGCCTGCCAAGCGGCGAAGCGCCGGGCAATCACCGGGGCCAGTCGGTCAAAGTTCTCCCAGGTATCGGCGACGTGGTACAGATCCGGGACATCGGCCCCAGCAGGCAGTCTGGGGCGCGAAGGCAGGCAGAGGAAGTGCTGAATACGTCAGCCCTCTGCATACCGCGCAGGCGTCACCCCCATCTCGCGCTTGAACACGGCGATGAAGGCGCTGGGGGTGTCGTAGCCGAGCGACAGCGCCACGCTGATCACCGGTTCCCCGGCCAGCAGGCGTGGCAGCGCCAGCAGGACGCGCAGGCGCCGGCGCCATTGGCTGAGTGTCATGCCGGTTTCGGCGCGCCAGTGGCGTGCAAGGGTGCGGCTGGACAGTCCCATGGCAAGGGACCAGGCCTCGACGCTGCGGGTGTCCTGTGGTGCACGCGCCAACGCCGCAGCAACGCGCCGCAGGCGCCGATCGCGTGGCTGCGGCAAGGCCAGCGGCAGCGGTGTGCTGGCGTCGATCTCATCGGCAATGACGCCGGCAAGACGCTCCTGCACCGCGTCGAGCGGTGCGGGCGCCCAGCGCAGCGCGCGATCCACGGCTGCCTGCAGCAGGGGGCCCGGTTGCACGATGCGTGGGCGTGCCGGGAGTCGCGTGCAGGTCGCTGCGTCGAGGTACAGGCTCCAGCCATTGAACGGGCCGATGCTGGCCAGCGCATGCGGCAGTCCGGGCGGAACCCACGCCATATGGCCGGCTGGCAGCAGCCAGTGCAGGTCGCCTGCCTCGATCCGCAGCAGGCCCTGTCGCGCCCCCAGCAGCTGCCCGCGGGCGTGCTGGTGCCGGGCGGTCCGGCGTGGACGGTCCAGGGCCAGTTGCGCGGTCAGCAGCACCGGCCCTCGGGCGGTGTCGACCAGGGGCGGGTCAATCAGGGCGGGGGATGTCTGATATGCCATATCAACTGGCAGTTATACGGCAGATCCGGCAGACAGCAGCGTCCACACTGCACTCCACCCGCCGAAAGGAGTTCCTCATGCAGCCTCAAGACATCCTCCCTGATCATCAGAACGACGTGGTCGCCAACGGCCTCACCGTGCGCAAGGGCAGCGTGGGCGCTTTCCTTGCCAGCGTCCGCGACTGGCAGGATCCCGCCGGCAGCCCTGCGTCCCGGGCAGCGGCGGAAGCCGACCTGCGCGCGCTGCTGCCGGGTCTGCATGCGTTGGGCCTGTTCCGCATCCTGAGGGCACGCGATCCGGCCCTGCAGCACCTGATCGACGGCGAGCGCTGATACGAACAAGGCCCGGACAGACCGGGCCTTGTCGTGATCGTTGGCGGGGATGTCCCGGCTCAGCCGCCCGGCGCGAACACCAGAGTGCGGCGGGTGGTGACCGGAGCGCTGACCGGCTCGAAACGCCAGCGCTTCACGGCGTTCATGGCTTCGCGGTCGAAGATGCGCGCGGGCGTCGCACGCAGCACGCGGGCGTTCACCACCGAGCCGTCGGTACCCACGGTGATCTCCACCAGCACCTCGCCGGAGGTGCCGGCGCGCAGGGCGTCGGCCGGATAGCGGGGGGCCGGCGTACTGACCGGACGCAGGCTGGGCGCGGCGGCAGGTGCCTGGCGTGCGGCATTGGCCTGCTGCGCAGCGGCCTGTTGCTGCTTCTGCTCCGCTTCACGCCGTGCGGCGGCCTGGCGCTCGGCTTCCTCGCGCTCGCTGTCACGGCGGGCGGCATCCTGCTGTGCGGCGATCTGCCGGGCCGCATCGGCTTCCTTGGCACGCTGCTCGGCCAGGCGCTGCTGCTCGGCCTGCTGCCGGGTACGGTCCTCGGCGTCCTTCTTGGCCCGCTCCGCTTCCGACTCGGTGCGCTTGGCCGCGTTCTCCACGCCCTTGGCCAGGCCTTCCTTCAGGCGTGGCAGGGCCGGTGCGGAGGCATCCACCTTCTCGATCAGGGCGACCAAGCGCTGCGCCTCGGTGAAGTCCTCGCGGCCCAGATGCTGCTCGGCCGCGATCAGGGTGTAGGGCAGCAGGTCGGTCAGCGCACTTTTCACCGCGGCATCGTCCGGCGTCTTGTCGCGCAGGGCCAGGTAGTACTCGATGGCGTTGTCGCCGGCCGGGGCGTACATGCGGTTCTCGCGCAGCGCCTGGCTGGCCGACTCGCGCAGCTGCTCGGTGCCCATCGACTGCACCTTGGCGGCCACTACCGGTGTCGCCGGCGCCGCAGCGGCAGGCGATCCTGCCGGGGCAGGGGCAGGCGTTTCTTCCTTGCCCGAGCAGGCGGCCAGGGCCAGTACCAAGGCAACCGGCAGCCACCGGCGCGCGGCGGTGATCGTTGTGACGTGCGACATCCTGCTCCCCTCTAAGAAGACGACGTTACGTAAATCATTGATATGCATGGCCGGGACCGTGGGTCCGAGCACGGCAGGGTGGCGTTTCCCGACGCCACCGCCGGCAACGGCGAGGAAGCAATCTAGCATCCCCGCCAGCGCTGCGTACAAGGGCGGCAGCGACGACCGGCGGTGGCGTCCGCGCCACCACCGGCCAGCGCCTCAATGCGCCTGTGCCTTGTCGTGGCTGTTGGACATCAGCTTGTCGGTCCAGGCGATGCCGATCGCCGAGAGGATGAACACGCAGTGGATGATGGTCTGCCAGAGCACGCCCTGCTCGGTGAAGGTCGAGCACCTGGCGGCACCGATGTTGGCAGCGGCGACGTTCATCAGTTCCGGCGCGCACAGCGGCAGGCCGCCCAGCGAACCGCTGGCGATGAAGGTCTTGAGCAGGTGGATCGAGGAAATGCCGATGATCGCCATCGCCAGCTTCACCTTCAGGACGCTGGCATTGACGTGGCTCAACCATTCCGGCTGGTCGGGATGGCCTTCCAGCCGCAGGCGCGAGACGAAGGTTTCATAACCGCCGACGATCACCATCACCAGCAGGTTGGAAATCATCACCACGTCGATCAGGCCCAGCACGATCAGCATGATCTGCTGTTCGCCCATCGAGGCCGAGTGGGAGATCAGGTGCCACAGTTCCTTGCCGAACAGGAACACGTAGACACCCTGGGCGACGATCAGGCCCAGGTACAACGGCAGCTGCAGCCAGCGCGAGGCGAAGATCAGCGAGGACAGCGGGGAGAGGGGGCGTTGGGGGGACATGCAGGACAGTGCGTTGCGGGGGAGGAGCGAGGTTACCGGCCCGCCATGACGGTGCCAAGCCAACTCCCGCACTAGACTTCAGGTTCCTTACCGCACCCGAGCCGCTGCCATGATCGATCTGTATTACTGGCCTACCCCGAACGGCCATAAAGTCACCCTGATGCTGGAGGAAAGCGGGCTGGAGTACCGCATCCACCCGGTCAACATCGGATCGGGCGACCAGTTCAAGCCGGACTTCCTGGCGATCTCGCCCAACAACAAGATGCCGGCCATCGTCGATCATGCGCCGGCTGACGGCGGCGCGCCGCAGAGCGTGTTCGAATCCGGTGCGATCCTGCTGTACCTGGCCGAGAAGACCGGTCGCTTCCTGCCCACCGATGCGCGTGGCCGCATCGCCACGCTGGAATGGCTGTTCTGGCAGATGGCCGGGCTGGGCCCGATGAGCGGCCAGATGGGGCATTTCAATGTCTACGCACCGCAGAAGATTCCTTACGCCATCGAGCGCTACGACAGCGAGGTGCGGCGCCTGCATGGGGTGATGGACAAGCGGCTGGCCGGGCATGCCTTCCTGGCCGGCGAGGAGTACACCATCGCCGACATGGCCAGCTATCCGTGGGTCGGTGCCTACGATGCGCTGCCGGTAGATTTCGATGCCTTCCCGAACCTCAAGCGCTGGCATCAGGCCATCGCCGCCCGCCCGGCCACCCAGCGGGCGTATGCGCTGCGCCAGCAGGTCAATCCGAACGCCGGCAAGCCGCTCAGCGATGATGAGCGCAAGCATCTGTTCGGCCAGCGCTGAGGGTCCTGCGCAGGCCGCTGCGCTCGCCGGGCATGGCCCGGCGCTACCCGCCCGTCAACGGCCGATGTGCCGTGCCCGGTCCCTGCCATGGGCAGAAGGTCATGCTGCCTTCCCGCACGGGCTTGGTTAGGATGGGGGCTGATCGCCACCGCACATGCTGCGGTGGCGGACCTGCCGTTTGCCGGGATCCTCCATGCGCCACCTGTTCGCTTCGCTTGCCCTCATGCTCGCCACCAGTACTGCCGCCCACGCTGAAAAACTGACGCTGGAAGCCATCACCGGTCCATTGCCGCTGTCCGGGCCGACCCTGATGAAGCCCAAGGTCGCTCCGGACGGTTCGCAGGTCAGCTTCCTGCGCGGCAAGGACAGCGACCGCAACCAGCTGGATCTGTGGACCTACGACATCGCCAGCGGCCAGACCCGCCTGCTGGTCGACTCCAAGGTGGTGCTGCCGGGCACCGAGACCCTCAGCGACGAGGAGAAGGCCCGCCGCGAGCGCCAGCGCATCGCGGCTATGACCGGCATCGTCGATTACCAGTGGTCGCCGGACGCACAGCGCCTGTTGTTCCCGCTCGGCGGCGAGCTCTACCTGTACGACCTGAAGCAGCAGGGTCCGGCAGCAGTACGCCAGCTGACCCACGGCGAAGGCTTTGCCACCGACGCCAAGCTGTCGCCGAAAGGCGGCTTCGTCAGCTTCATCCGCGGCCGCAACCTGTGGGTGATCGATCTGGCCAATGGCAGCCAGCTGCAGCTGACCGGCGATGGCAGCGCCACCATCGGCAACGGTGTGGCCGAGTTCGTGGCCGACGAGGAAATGGACCGCCACACCGGCTACTGGTGGGCGCCGGATGATTCGGCCATCGCCTTCGCCCGCATCGACGAAGCACCGGTACCGGTACAGAAGCGCTACGAGGTCTATGCAGACCGCACCGATGTCATCGAACAGCGTTACCCGGCCGCCGGCGATGCCAATGTGCGCGTGCAGCTGGGCGTGATCGCGCCGGCCGCCGCGGCACAGCCGCGCTGGATCGACCTGGGCAAGGAACAGGACATCTACCTGGCGCGCGTGGATTGGCGTGATGCCCAGCACCTGACGTTCCAGCGCCAGTCGCGTGACCAGAGGCAGCTGGATCTGGTGGAAGTGGCATTGGACTCAAACCGTCAGCGCGTGCTTGCCCATGAAACCAGCCCCACCTGGGTGCCACTGCACAACAGCCTGCGCTTCCTGCAGGACGGCAGCATGCTGTGGTCGTCCGAGCGTACCGGCTTCCAGCATCTGTACCGCATCGACAGCACGGGCAAGGCCACCGCGCTGACCCACGGTGACTGGCCCGTGGATGAACTCCTGGCTGTGGATGAAGCGGCCGGCAAGGCCTATTTCCGCGCCGGCATCGAGACGTCGCGCGAGAGCCAGATCTACTCCGTCCCGCTGCAGGGCGGACAGGCGCCACAGCGGCTGTCCAAGGCGCCGGGCATGCACAGCGCCAGCTTCGCGCGCAACGCCAGTGTCTATGTCGACAGCTGGTCCAACAGCACCACACCGCCGCAGATCGAGCTGTACCGCGCCAACGGTGAGAAGATCGCGACGCTGGTGGACAATGATCTGGCCGATCCCAAGCATCCCTACGCGCGCTATCGCGATGCGCAGCGACCGGTCGAATTCGGCACCCTGACCGCTGCCGATGGCCGGACGCCGCTCAACTACAGCCTGATCAAGCCTGCCGGCTTCGATCCCTCCAAGCGCTATCCGGTGGCGGTGTACGTCTATGGCGGCCCGGCCAGCCAGACCGTCACCGACAGCTGGCCCGGACGTGGCGATCATCTGTTCAACCAGTACCTGGCGCAGCAGGGCTACGTGGTGTTCTCGCTCGACAACCGTGGCACCCCACGGCGTGGCCGTGAGTTCGGCGGCGCGCTCTATGGCAGGCAGGGCACGGTGGAGGTGACCGACCAGCTGCGCGGCGTGGCATGGCTGAAGCAGCAACCCTGGGTCGACCCCGCGCGCATCGGCGTGCAGGGCTGGTCCAACGGCGGTTACATGACCCTGATGCTGCTGGCCAAGGCGTCCGACAGCTATGCCTGCGGCGTGGCCGGTGCACCGGTCACCGACTGGGGGCTGTACGACAGCCATTACACCGAACGCTACATGGATCTGCCGGCACGCAACGAGGCCGGTTATCGCGAAGCGCGCGTGCTGACCCACATCGACGGACTGCGCTCACCCCTGCTGCTGATCCACGGCATGGCCGATGACAACGTGCTGTTCACCAATTCGACCAGCCTGATGAGTGCGCTGCAGAAGCGCGGCCAGCCCTTCGAACTGATGACCTACCCGGGCGCCAAGCATGGCCTGTCCGGTGCCGATGCGCTGCACCGCTACCGTGTGGCGGAAGCGTTCCTGGGACGTTGCCTGAAACCCTGAGTCACAACCGGGAAGGAGCCCGCCGATGAACCACCTGCCCCCCCCTGTTCCTGGCCATCCCGCCCATCCCCCCGGCTGGTGGCGCCGTCACTGGCGATGGGCGATGCCACTGACCGTGGTGGTGTTCCTGGGCGTACTGGGCGGTTCCGCGGCATGGAGTGTGATGCGCTGGGGCGAAGCCGCACGCGAGAGTCCGCCGATGCGTGAGGCGATGCGGCGCGCCGGATGCAGCATCGAGCTGGTGGAGGCCTTCGGCGAACCGCTGCGCGCCGGCTCGCTGCCATTGGGCAGCATGCAGACCGCGATCACCGGTGAGCGCGATGTGGGCCTGACCGTGTCGCTGGAAGGGGCCCATGCGCAAGGTCGCCTGTTCGTGCAGGGCATCCGCCGCGACGATGTCTGGGACTACCCGGTGATGTATGTGCTGGGTGCGGACAAACAGACCTTCGATCTGACCGCGCTGGACGATGAGGAGGCTGCGCAGGAGTGCGAACTGCAGGCCTGCCGCGAGCGCGGTGGCTGCCCGATGACGGCCGCGTTCTGACCGGCGCCATGACTTCCCACCGATTGTCGCCATCGCCATGAGCGCGTAGGGTGCGGGCAACCCTGTCCTGGAGTGCTTCATGAAGCCGATCGCGCTGGCCGTCGCCCTGGCCCTGACCGCTGCACCGCTGCTGTCCGCCCCCCCGGCCCTGGCCGCACCGGCCGCCAAGGCCACCACGCCTGCCAGCCCCGCCTGGGTCGCGCGCAGCAATGCGCTGGCGCAGATCCTGCTCGACGCGCAGGGACCGTTCCAGCCCGAGCAGACCGGCTTCTTCGGCGTGCCGGGCTATGACGACAAGGTGGCCGACCTCGGCCCGGACAACGGCGCGCGCTTCCGTGCCGCGACCGCCAAGGCGCGCGACGAGCTGCAGGCCCGGCTGGCCACGGAGAAGGATCCCAACGTCCGCCAGGACCTGCAGATCATGATCCACGCCGCCAACCAGAACATCGAGGGCAGCGAGCTCAACGACAAGTACCTGCTGCCGTGGACCGATGCGCCGCAGACGGTGTTCAGCGGCCTCAATCTTCTGCTGTCCGACCAGGTGCCGGCCGAGCGCCGGGCCAAGGCGCTTGATCGCCTCAAGGCGTACGCCGGGCTGACGCCGGGCGGCACCGCCTTCACCACGCTGGCGCGCCAGCGCTACGAAGAACGCCTGAAGGACAGCGCGCTGCTGCAGCCGACGAAGATCGAAGTGCAGCAGTCGCTGGACAATGTCGAGACCTACATCAGCGGCATCGAGTCGCTGCTGAAGAAGTACCAGATCAGCGGCGCCGATGAAGCGATGAGGGCCCTGGCGGGGCAGATGAAGGAGTACGCGGCCTGGACGCGCAAGGAGGTGCTGCCGAAGGCGCGTACCGACACGCGCCTGCCGGCGCCGCTCTACGCATACCAGCTCAAGCAGGTCGGCATCGACATCGACCCGAAGCTGCTGATGCAGCGTGCCCAGCTGGAGTTCATGGAAACCCGCTCGGCGATGCAGCAGCTGGCGCCGCTGGTGGTGAAGGAGAAGGGCCTGAAGGTCGCCGACCCGACCGATCCGGTCGCCGTGATCCGCGCACTGAAGGCCGACAAGATCGCCGACGACCAGCTCGAAGGCCACTATCGCAAGGTGATCGACGCCATCGATCCACTGATCCGCGAGCACGGCATTGTCGACGTGCCCAAGCGCGCCATGCAGATGCGCCTGGGTTCGGCTGCCGAGAGCGCCGCCAGCCCGGCACCGCATTTCCTGCCGGCACCGCTGGTGAACAACACCGGGCAGCAGGGCACCTTCGTACTGCCATTGGGCAACCCGGCGGCCGGTGCCGGCGCCCAGTACGACGACTTCAACTTTGGTGCGGCCGCGTGGACCCTAAGCGCACATGAGGGCCGTCCCGGCCACGAGTTGCAGTTCACCGCGATGGTCGAGCGGGGCGTCTCGCTCGCGCGCACCATGTTCGCGTTCAATTCGGTGAACGTGGAAGGCTGGGCGCTGTACGCCGAAGCGGAGATGGTGCCGTACGAGCCTCTGGACGGGCAGATGATCGCCCTGCAGTTCCGCCTGCTGCGCGCCGCGCGCGCGATGCTTGATCCGATGCTCAACCTCGGCCTGACCGACCGTGCAAACGGCCAACGGGTGCTGATCGAACAGGTCGGCCTGTCCAAGGCCATGGCCACCCAGGAGCTGGACCGCTACACCGTGCGCATGCCCGGCCAGGCGGGCAGCTACTTCTATGGCTACACCCGCATCCTGGAGCTGCGCATGCAGACCGAACTGGCACTGGGCGCGAAGTTCGACCGCCTGGCGTTCAACAACTTCCTGCTCGACCAGGGCCTGCTGCCGCCGGATCAGCTGGCCGACGCAGTGAACCAGGTGTTCGTGCCGAAGTACCGGAAGAAGTAACGGTAGCGGGGGGGGGGGCGCCGGGCGGGCCGCGGGGGGGGGGCGGAATAGGCCCCCCCCCCCCCCCCCCCCCCCCCCCCCCCCCCCCCCCCCCCCCCCCCCCCCCCCCCCCCCCCCCCCCCCCCCCCCCCCCCCCCCCCCCCCCCCCCCCCCCCCCCCCC
>NZ_JBRRET010000039.1:0-35708 GCF_056760435.1 Stenotrophomonas sp. STEN008
CCCGCCGGGGGGGCGCCCCGCCCCCCCCACCCCCCCCCCCCCGCGCCCCCCCCCCCGCGCCCGCCCCCCCGGGGGGGGGGGGGGGGGGTCCCCCCCCCCCCCCGCCCCCGCTCCTGCGGGGGAGGTCTTGCTCAGTACTTCAGGTTCTGGGTCCAGTAGGTCTCGATCTGGCGGACCAGGGCGTCCGGCAGCGGCACGTAATCGAGCTGCTTGGCCTGCTGGTCGCCGTTCCTGTAGATCCAGCGGAAGAACTCCTGCGTGGCCTTGGCACCGGCGACGTTCTTCGGCTGCTTGCGGACCAGGATGAAGTTGGTGGCGGTGATCGGCCACGCATCGGCACCCGGGGCATTGGTCATCACCAGGTAGAAGTCACGGGCATTGGCCCAGTCGGCGCTGGCGGCGGCGGCCGAGAACGAGGCGTCCGACGGCTGCACGATCTTGCCCGCGGCGTTCTTCATTGCCGCGTACGACATCTTGTTCTGCAGCGCATAGGACAGCTCGACGTAGCCGATGCCACCCTTGATCTGCTTGACGTAGGCGGCCACGCCTTCGTTGCCCTTGCCACCGATGCCCGCCGGCCACTGCACTGAGGTGCCTTCACCGACCTTGCTCTTCCACTCCGGGCTGACCTTGGACAGGTAGTTGACGAAGTTGAAGGTGGTGCCCGAACCGTCGGAGCGGTGCACGATGGTGATCTTGCCGCTGGGCAGGGTCAGGCCCGGGTTGAGTGCAGCGATGGCCGGATCGTTCCAGGTGGTGATCTTGCCCAGGAAGATGTTGGCCAGGGTCGGGCCATCGAGCTTCAGCGCACCCGGTGCGACGCCGGCGACGTTGATCACCGGCACCACGCCGCCGATCACCGACGGGAACTGGGCCAGGCCGGCGGCAGCCAGTTCTTCCGGCTTCAGCGGTGCGTCGGAGGAACCAAAATCGACGGTCGCTGCCTTGATCTGGGCAATGCCGCCGCCGGAACCGATCGACTGGTAGTTGACCTTCTTGCCGGTGGCGGTGCTGTAGTCCGCCGACCACTTGGACATCACGGGGTAGATGAAGGAGGCGCCCGCGCCGGTGACATCGGCAGCATTGGCGGCGAACACGGACGACGCGGCCAGGATGGCGACAGCGGCGCGCGACTTGAAGGCGTGGATCACGGGAGAGACTCCTGGGGTGGTCGAAGGGCGGTTGCCCAACGTATCGGTGCACATTCCATAACGATTCCGTGACACGGAAAGGTCTGTCATATGACGCCGGTGTGACATCGGATGAGGGGATCGCGCTGCGGTACAGGCGCTACCGCACGTGGCAAGGGCACGACCGCAGTCGTGCCCTTGCCGGTGCGTGATGCGATGACGCGGGGTCTTACCAGAAGAACTGCGCGCGGGCTTCCAGGATGTTCGGATCGTCATTGACGAAGCCGCGGGCGCTGGAGCTGTACTTCTTGCTGTCGACCTTCACGTAGTTCAGCATCAGCTTGAAGTTCGAGCGCCAGTACCAGTTGGCGCCGACGGTCCACACATCCATCTTGCCGCCGAGCACGCCATCGACGATCGGCGGGCGACCGGCGACCGGGTTCGCGGCCAGGTTGCCGTCGTTGAGGTCCATGTGGTCGTAGCGCACGCCCAGCTGCCACTGGCCGCTGGCCGGGTTGTTCGGCAGGCCGGTGCCGGGCGTGCCACCCTTGTAGCTCCAGGTCTCGCCGGTGACATTCCACAGGCCGCTGATGTAGTAGCCGTCGCTGGTGTAGTTGTCGTGGTCGTAGCGCTTGGCCTTGCTGGTGTAGTACTCGGCCTGGGCCTTGAACGGGCCCTGGAAGTACATGGCTTCGGCGCCGACGGTGCTGACGCGGTCGGTGTCGGTCAGGTTGCCGCTGTCGATCAGGCGGGCGGTGGCCAGGTCGGCGTTCGGACGTGCGCGCACGCGCAGGGTGTCGGCGTCGGCGTCGTAGTCCACGTAGCTCAGGCCGAAGTGCAGGACCTGGCCCTTCTCGTTGATCGGAGCCCAGGTGCCACGCGCACCGTAGCCGCTGCCATGGGCCAGGTTGCGGGTCAGCTCGCGGCCGAAGGCGCTGGCGGTGACCGACCAGTTGTCCTGGCCGTAGCTGTAGGCGCCACCCAGGCGGCGGGCGATCGCGTAGGTGTTGGTGACCGCGGCCTTGGAGATGAAGTCGTTGTTCTTGGTGCTGGACAGCTCTTCCAGACTGTTGGGCTGCTTGAACTGGCCGACCTGGATGAAATGGTTGGCATTGCCCAGCAGCTTGTACTTCACGTTGGTGTCGAGGAACTTGTCCGCCTTGGCGTCGTAGCCGAGCACCCACTCCACGTTGCCCGGGCCCTTGCCCTTGAGCACCAGCTCGGCGCGGCGCAGCTCGAACTCGCTGTCCTTGCCATTGCCGGCATCGCCACCATTGAGGTCCACGACGTCGTTGTGGAACCAGTTGCCGTCGGCCTGGACCAGGCCTTCGAAGGTGATTTCCGAACCGCCGATCACGTCGATGGCGACTTCAGCGTGGGCAGCCGGCACATAGAGCGCAGCGGCCACGGCCACCGTCAGGAGTTGGTGATGCAGTTTCATGGAGAGGAGCCTTGCAGGCAGGTGGGAAGATGCGCGCAGGCTAGAAGGTAAAGATTGCGTAAATGTGACAGTTTCCGCGCGCAGTCTGTCCGCCGCGACCCTTGCCACGACTGGGCCCGGCATTGATGCCGGGCCGATATGACGTGGGGATTGCGCTGCGATGGCATTTACCCGCAGGCGCTGCGGGGATGCCTCAGGGGGCCGGTGTCTTGTCCTTGAAGCGGCACAGATCAGCGATCACGCAACCCGGGCAGTCCGGCTTGCGTGCCTTGCAGACGTAGCGTCCGTGCAGAATCAACCAGTGATGTGCGTCGAGCAGGAATTCATCAGGAATCGCCTTCACCAGCCTGTCTTCCACTTCGCGCACGTTCTTTCCCGGCGCCAGTCCCGTGCGGTTCGCAACGCGGAAGATGTGCGTATCCACCGCCATCACCGGTTCGCCGAAGGCCGTGTTGAGCACGACGTTGGCGGTCTTGCGGCCGACGCCGGGCAGGGCTTCCAGTGCCTCGCGATCGCGTGGCACTTCACCGCCATGTTTCTCCAGCAGGATCGCGCAGGTGGCGATCACGTTTTTCGCCTTGGCGTTGAACAGGCCGATGGTGGCGATGTATTTCTTCAGTCCGTCCTCGCCCAGCGCCAGGATCTGCGCGGGCGTGTTGGCAACGGGGAACAGGCGGCGCGTGGCCTTGTTGACGCCGACATCGGTGGCTTGGGCCGACAAGGCCACCGCCACCAGCAGTTCGAACGGCGAGCTGTATTCCAGTTCGGTCTTCGGATGCGGGTTGAGTTCGCGCAGGCGCGTGAACATTTCCACCACGTCGGCGCGCGGCATGCTGCTGCCACGCCGCGCTGGCGCGCGGGCGGCCTTCTTCGCGGTGGCCATCAGCGCTCCTTGCCGGTGGCGCGTGCCTTGGCACGGGCGAGGATGGCGGCAGCGGCGGCGGGCAGCGCAGGTTTCACGTCCGGCGCCGGGCGCGGCGTGCGACGCGCATCGCGTTCGGCGTCGCGGCGGGCCAGGCGCACCGCGCGTGCGCGGTAACGGTCACGTGCGGCCCACGCGCGCTGCAGCTGCTGCCGCGCCTGGCTGAGCACCTCCGGCAGTTCCGGGTGCCCGGGAACCTCGTGTGTGTCGCCTTCGTTGGCGACATAGTCCATCAGACCGGCCTGCAGGGCACCATCAAGATCGTCTGCCTGGACCCGGGCGAACAGCAGCGCGGGGTTGGGTCGGGATGCCATGGGGTCAACGGTTCTGGAAGGCGGGGGGACGGCGTTGCAGGAAGGCACCGGTGCCTTCGCGCATATCCTCGGTGGCGAACAGCAGGCCGAACTGCGCGCTTTCGTACTCCAGTCCCGCCTCCAGACTGCACTCGCCGCCGACGTGGACCGCATCAAGCAGGGCGCGCAGCGCCAGGGGCGCCGAGCGTGCCAGCTGCCGGGCGATGTCCTGCACACGGGTGTCCAGATCGGCCGCCGGCACCACCTCGTTGACGATGCCCAGCGCGAGCGCACGGGCGGCATCGATGGGCGCACCCAGCAGGCACAGTTCCAGGGTGGCAGCCCGGCCGCAGAGGCGCAGCAGGCGCTGGCTGCCGCCGAAGCCGGGGATCAGGCCGAGATTGATCTCCGGCTGGCCGACCTTGGCCGAGTCAGCGGCAACGCGCAGATGGCAGGCCAGCGCCAGTTCCAGGCCGCCGCCCAGGGCAAAACCGTTGACGCGGGCGATGACCGGCTTGGGCATGCGTTCGATCTGACGCATCAGTCCTTGGCCGAGCAGGGAGAAATCACGTCCCTGAACCGCACTGAGTGTGTTCATCTCGGCGATGTCGCCGGCGACGAAGGCCTTCTGGCCGGCACCGGTCAGCACCACCACACGCACCTCGGGGTCGGCCGCGGCGTCCCTGAACGCATCGGCCAGACCCTGCAGGGTCGCGGCATTGAGGGCATTGAGCTTGTCCGGGCGCTGGACGGTCACGGTGCGGATGGCGCCATCGTCGGTGACAGCGATCAGGTCATCGGCCACGGTGAAACTCCTGGAACGTTAAAAAAGAGTGATTTTGAACTCTGCCCGCGCAGACAGGTCATAGCCTGCGTGGTGAGTAGCGGTTACACGTTGTGGCCGTTATCCTAACCCGTCGCCTCAGGGCGGCGCAGAACGTCCCTGAGTTACCACCCCTGGAGAACTGTTTGATGAAGTTGCGTTCTATCGCGGTCGCCGTCGCGGCCCTGGCCCTGACGGGCAATGCCTTCGCCCAGGACGTCTCGTCCGAAAAGGGCAAGCTGAGCTACTACTTCGGTTACGACTACGGCAACAACCTGGCGGAGCTGACCGGTCGTGGTGAGCAGCTGGACATCAACTCGGTGGTGAAGGGTCTGCAGGACGCCTACGCCAAGAAGCAGCCGGCGATCACCGCCGAGCAGCTGAAGCCGGCCGTTGAAGCGTTCCAGAAGCGCGAGCAGGGTCGTGCCCAGGCCGCCAAGGCCGAGTACGAAAAGGCCGCTGCCGAAAACAAGACCAAGAGCGATCAGTTCATCGCGGCGAACAAGGCCAAGGCCGGCGTGCAGTCCCTGCCGAGCGGCGTCCAGTACCGCGTGATCGAAGCCGGCAAGGGTGCCAAGCCGACCCAGGCCAGCACCGTGCAGCTGGAAGTTGCCGGTCCGTTCCCGTACGGCCAGCGCCCGACCGAGGCCCGCCCGGCCCAGCAGATTCCGTCGATCAAGGTCAGCGAAGTCGAAATGAAGGCCATGCGTGAGACCCTGCTGCAGATGCCGGCGGGTTCGAAGTGGGAAGTCACCCTGCCGCCGGACCAGGCGTACGGTGCCGACCCGCGCACCCCGTTCCCGCCGAACGTGGCCGTGCAGTTCGAGATCAAGCTGGTCAGCGTCAAGTAAGCCTCCGCATCAACATCAACGCGCCGGTGATCCCACCGGCGCGTTTTTGTTTGCGCCGCGCGCGGCCGGCAGCATCGGGCCATGCTCGGCGAAGGCGCGCGGCGAAGGACCGCATGCCGCATCTTCAGCCCGCGCAAATTCAGCGCAATCGCGCTACTGTTGCAACGTGCAAACTACGGAAGACCCGGCGCGTGTTGTCGCAAGCCCCTGCATCGGAACGTGCAAGCTGGATGGCAACCGGCTGTGCCGCGGTTGCCGGCGGCACATCGACGAGATCACACGGTGGTCGTCGATGAGCGACAGCGAACGCAGCCACATCCTGCATCGCGTGCTGCCGCTGCGCGAGCAGCTGCAGCAATCGCTGCACGGCTCGCTGGCCGACCATGATCGCCTGTTGCGCGCATTGCATCCGCTGGCCGCCCCGCCCGCCGGTGACGGTTGGAACCGCAGTGAACTGATCGACCTGCTGCCGCCGGGTCCGCCGGTGGAAGCGGCGGTGTTGGCCGGCATCGTGCCGCGTGCCAGCGGCGCGCAGGTGATCCTGACCCGTCGCACTGAAACCCTGCGACAGCACGGCGGCCAGGTCGGCTTTCCCGGCGGCCGTACCGAGCCGGATGATCGCGATGCGCTGGCCGCAGCGCTGCGCGAAAGCCAGGAAGAAATCGCGCTGGCGCCTGCGCAGGTGCAGCCGCTGGGCTACCTCGATCCGTTCGTGACCATCACCGGTTACCGTGTCACCCCGGTGGTGGCGGTGGTCGATCCGGATTTCGTGCCCGTGCCGCAGCCCAGTGAAGTGGCCGAGGTGTTCGAGGTGCCACTGGATTACCTGATGGCGGCCGACAACCTGCGCCAGGTCGAAATCAATCATCGTGGCCGCATCCGTCATGTGCTCGAGTACGGCTGGCCTGGCCAGCGGATCTGGGGGGCGACGGCGGCCATTCTCTACAACCTGCGTCGCCGCCTGGAGCAAGTGCAATGAAGCCGATCGATCCGCCGTGGACCACCCTGGTCGATGTCGCCACCCTCGCCGCTGCACTGGGCGAGGACGTGCGCGTGGTCGACGCCCGTGCAACGGCGAGCACCGCCGTGCGTGTGGTCGATGCGCGCGCGTCGCTGGGCGATCCGCAGGCGGGCGAGGGCCAGTACCTGGCCGGTCATGTCCCCGGTGCGGTGTACGCCGACCTCAACCGGGATCTGTCCGACCTCACGCGTGCCGGCCACGGTCGCCACCCGCTGCCGGACAGCGACGCGTTCGCCGCACGGCTGGGTCGCTGGGGTATCGCCCCGGAGACCCAGGTGGTGGTCTACGACGGCAGCGACGGCAGCATGGCCGCCGCGCGCCTGTGGTGGCTGCTGCGCCTGATGGGCCACGCGCGGGTGGCGGTGCTCGATGGAGGCATTGCGGCCTGGCAGGCAGCGGGGCTGCCGCTGGCGACCGGTGCGGGCGAGGTTCCGGCCCAGCCGGCCTATCCGGGGCGCTTTGACACCACGCAGATCGCCAACGCCGACGAGATCACCGCCCGGCTCAAGCATGCGCCGGGCTGGTTGCTGGACGCCCGCGCGGGAGAGCGCTTCCGCGGCGAAGTCGAACCGCTGGATCCGGTGGCCGGCCACGTGCCCGGCGCGGTCAACCGCCCGTTCGCATCCAATGTGCTCGATGGCCGCATGCGCGATACGCAGGAGCTGCGTGCCGAGCTGCAGGGCATCATCGGCAATCGCGATCCGCAGCAGGTCGTACTGATGTGTGGTTCCGGCGTGACGGCGTGCCATCTGCTGTTGGCGATGGAAGCGGCGGGCCTGTCCGGGGCGCGCATCTATGCCGATTCCTGGAGCGGCTGGGTCAGCGACAGCAGCCGACCGGTCGCCAGCGGTACCTGAGACAGAACCGGGGTCAGATCCGTTTTCCCGCGCAGAACGGATCTGCCCCCTTCAGGCGGCAGTCCTGCCGGTTACCCGATCGATTGCAGGGGCACCTTCGCCAGCACCCGAGCCCACGGAAACAACGGCCCCGGATCGCGCTTGCGGGCCACGCTCAACGTCGGATCGTCACTGGCCTGCACCTGTTCCCGGTCCAGCTGATCGTGGCCGGCGATCCGCTGCAGTGACGGGTACCGCGCCACCAGGGCCAGCAGCAGCTGTTCCAGGGCCTGCAGCTGCGGCTCGGTGTACGGCTCGTCCATCGCCTGGTGACGGCTGTCGAACCAGTCGGGGTAGCGCCCGCTGTTGACCAGCTCGATGCCCAGCGTCCGTGCGTTCATGCCGCGGACGTGGTGGGCCACGCGCTCAGGTGCCACGTACTGCACGACGCTGCCGTCGCGGTCGATGTAGAAATGGCCGCTGTTGCCGGCGCCGCTGTCGTACAGCACCCGCTCGCCATAGGCACGGGCCGTGGCCAGGTCGGGCAGCTCGGTGCAGTGGATCACCACCATCTCCAGCGTGTCCGGCGCGCGCAGCGGCAGAAGGTCGTGATAGGGCAGGGGCTGCAGCAGCAGGCCGGGCAGGAGCGGGTTGGGCATGCGGCGATGCTAGCATTGCGCAATGAACCTGCATTCTCTTTCGTTGTCGGTGCGCGCCTGCGGAGCGTGCGCATGAGCCGCGGTCACTGCATCCTCTCCCATGGCTTCGAGAGCGGGCCGGAGGCCACCAAGGTCACGGCACTGGCCGAGGTCGCCCAGCGCCTGGGCTGGACCCATGAGCGGCCGGACTACACCGATCTGGACGCGATGAGCGAAGTGAGCCGCGTCGGTGACGTGCCGGGGCGTCTGCAGCGCCTGCTGGAACGCGCTGCACATGCGGCGGCACAAGGGCCGCTGGTGCTGGCGGGTTCCAGCCTGGGCGCCTACATCTCTGCGATCGCCTCGTTGCAGGTACCGGTGGCGGGCCTGTTCCTGATGGTCCCGCCGACCACCATGGGGCCCATGCCGGCGCTGGACGCCGCAGCGGTCCCCACCACCGTGGTCCAGGCCTGGCACGATGATGTCGTGCCTGCCGCCGGGGTGATCGCCTGGGCGCAGGCGCGCTCGGCACAGCTGCTGCTGGTGGACGATGGCCACCGCCTGGAGCGGCACGTGGAGGCATCCGCACACGCCTTCGAGCGCCTGCTGCGCCAACTGTGAAGCCGGGGCGCACGGCGCGCCGGCCCGCATTGACTACAATGGCAGCCCCGCCGCCCCCGGCGCGGGCCTGCCGGCCGTGCCCACGGCCCTCCTTTCCGACTGGCGCGGCTCCCCTGCCGCGTCCGACCACCTGCGAACCGATCCCGTGAAATTCTTCGTCTCCTGCGCCAAGGGCCTGGAATACCTGCTTGCCGATGAACTGTCGGCCCTGGGCCTGGACAAGGCCACTGCCACCATTGCCGGCGTCAATGCCGAGGGCGAGCTGGAGCAGGCGCTGCGGATCGTGATGTGGTCACGCCTGGCCAGCCGCGTGCTGTGGCCGATCGACGAGTTCGAATGCCCCGACGAGCAGGCGCTGTATGACGGCGTGCGTGCGCTGCCGTGGCATGAGCACATCAAGCCGGAGATGACCCTGGCGGTGGATGCGCATGTGTCCGGCGACAAGATCACCCACGCCCGCTTTGCCGCGCAGCGGATCAAGGACGCCATCGTCGACCGCATGCGCGATGAGGGCCTGGAGCGGCCGTCGGTCAACACCGATCTGCCGGATGTGCGCGTCAACCTGTCGCTGCGCAAGGGACGTGCCTCGCTGTCGATCGACCTCGGCGGCGGCCCGCTGCACCGCCGTGGCTGGCGGGGGGCCGCGCACGAAGCGCCGCTGAAGGAGAACCTGGCGGCCGCGTTGCTGCTGCGGGCGCAGTGGCCGCGTCTGCATGCCGCCGGTGGTGGCCTGCTGGACCCGATGTGCGGCAGCGGCACGTTGTTGATCGAAGGCGCGCTGATGGCGGCCGACGTCGCGCCGGGCCTGATGCGCCACGGCAGCCTGCCGCCGAGTCGCTGGCTGGGCTTCGACAAGGTGGCCTGGAAGGCGATCCAGAGCGAGGCGCGCGAGCGCGAGGCCACCGGCCTGGCCGCGCTGAAGCCGGTGATCCACGGCAGCGACATCGATCCGACGGCGATCGAAGCGGCACGCGAGAATGCCGAAGTGGCGGGCGTGGCCCACGCCATCCGCTTCACCCGCGCCGACGTATCCGAGCTCACCTCGCCGGAGCAGGAGATCGGTGCGGTGGTCTGCAACCCGCCCTACGACGAGCGCCTGGCCGCCGATCCGGCGCTGTACCGCGCCTTGGGCAACGCGCTGCAGAAGGCGGTGCCGCAGTGGCGCGCCAGCCTGCTGTGCGGCAACGACGAGCTGGCCTTCGCCACGGGTCTTCGTGCGGCCAAGAAGTACCAGATGTTCAATGGCGCGCTGGAATGCGCGCTGATCGTCTGCGACCCGATCGCGGTGCCGGGGCGTGATCCGGCACAGCCGCGGGAGCTGAGCGAAGGTGCGCAGATGGTGGCCAACCGCCTGCGCAAGAACCTGAAGAAGTTCAAGAGCTGGCGCGCGCGCGAGGACATCACCTGCTTCCGCGCCTACGATGCGGACCTGCCGGAATACGCGGCGGCCATCGATGTCTACGAAGAGGACGGTGGACAGCGCCGTACCTTCCTGCACGTGCAGGAATACGCTGCACCGGCGGCGATTCCCGAGAACGACGTGCGCCGCCGCCGCAACGAACTGCTGGCCGCCGCGCGTGAGGTATTCGGCGTGCCGCCCGAACAGGTATCGATGAAGTCACGCGAGCGTGGCAAGGGCGGCAGCAAGTACGGCCGTTTCGAGCAGCGCGACGAGTTCGTGGTGGTGCGCGAGAATCATGCGCTGCTGCAGGTGAACCTGTTCGACTATCTCGATACCGGCCTGTTCCTGGACCATCGTCCGCTGCGCCGGATGATGGCCGAGCAGGTGCGTGGCAAGCGCTTCCTCAACCTGTTCTGCTACACCGGCGTGGCCAGCGTGCAGGCAGCCGTGGCCGGCGCGGCCAGCACCACCAGTGTCGACCTGTCCGCTACCTACCTGCAATGGTGCTACGACAACCTGGCCCTGAATGGTCAGGGCGGCAACCAGCATCTTCTGGTGCAGGCCGATGCGATGGCTTGGCTGGAAGCCGACCGCGGACAGTACGATGTGATCTTCTGCGATCCGCCGACGTTCTCCAACTCCGCCCGCGCCGATGATTTCGATGTGCAGCGCGAGCAGCTGCGGCTGCTGCGTGCAGCGGTGGCACGGCTGGCACCGGCAGGCGTTCTGTACTTCTCCAACAACTTCCGCCGTTTCAAGCTGGAAGAGAACGCGATCGCCGAGTTCGCCCAGTGCCGTGAGATCACTGCGCGTACCATCGGTCCGGACTTCGAGCGCAACGCACGCATCCACCGTGCGTGGGAGTTGAAGCGTTTGGGTTGAAGGTTCGCCGGGCATGGCCCGGCGCTACCGGCTATGCCAGCGCCACCACCAGGCCCAGCAACGGCAGGGTGATCGCCAGCGGCACGATCCACCGCGGGCGGTAGGGATACAGCCCGAACGACAGCGTCACGCCGCCCACCGTCATCACGCCCAGCCACTGCACCGGGCCCATGGCCCAGCCATGGTCGGCAACGCACAGGGCGAAGGTGACCGCCAGCAGCAACCAGCCCAGAACCCGCCACTGGGCGCGCCGTGCCGGAACGGCTGCTTTGCCGTGCAGATCGTGCTGGTGCCTTTCCATCGCCAGCGACAATGCGGTGAACGCGGAGAAGGAAAGCGCCAGCGCCAGCAGCATCATGCGCTGGCCTCCACTTCGGTGGCTTCGGTCGGTGCCCTGGCCGCAACGGTTGCCGCGGCACGTTTTTTCTTCTCGGCCGCAGACAGCGGTGGTGTCCAGCGCTGCATGCGCCAGCCGCACAGCGCCAGCATCGCACCGAAGGCGATCATCGACAGGTCGAAGCCCGCCAGCACCCAGTCGCCGCTGCGCAGGGTAATGCCCAGATGGGCGTGGGTGGTCAGCGCGTTGACCACCGGAACCAGCGCGAATGCGGCTGCGCCCAGGTACAGCTGCCACGTCCACATCACCCGTTTCGGCCAGACGAACGCGGCCAGCAGGGCGCCGCCCCACGCATAGAAGAACACGTTGGCTTCGGCATTGGAGCGATCGGCCAGATCCAGCGGCAGCAGCCGATTGCCCCAGAAGTAGGCGGCAAAGGCGATCGGCAGGCCGGCCACGGTACCGATGTTCAACGCATCGACCAGGCGCAGGCCGAAGCCGGTGCGCCCGCTCTTGGCATGCTTCGGTCGTTCCTTCACTGCCCACAGCACCACGCCACTGGCCACCATCAGGCAGCCGACCAGGCCGGACAGGAAGAACAACGCACGCAGCCCCCAGTCGGCGAAGCGCGCCAGGTGCAGGCCATACAGCACGCCACGGGTGGCGGTGGCACCACCGGAGGCCGGGGTCTGTTCCAGCAGCCTGCCGTCCACCATGTCGTAACGCAGCGAAGGCGTGTCGATGGAAAGACGCTTTCCGTCACGCTGGCGGATGTCGATCACCGCGTTGCGCGCGCCCGGATTGGACACGGTGAAGCCGGCCACTTCGGCGCCATGCCAGTGGGCGCGCGCATCGTCCAGCAGGCGGGCGATCGGCAGCGGCGCGGCGCGGCCTTCGGCCGGCGCGGTTACTTCAGGCAGGCCACCGAAGGCTTCGCTGAAGAACTTGTCCTCATCCTGCGGGTAGGCCACTTTCACGCCCCAGGGCAGGTACATGATCATCAGGGTGACGATGCCCGTGTAGGTGATCATCGCGTGGTAGGGCAGCGCCATCACCGCGCTGACATTGTGGAAATCCAGCCAGGAGCGCAGACCCTTGTCTTTGCGGAAAGTGAAGAAGTCCTTGAAGATCTTCTTGTGGGTGATCACCCCGGTGATGATGGCCACCAGCATGAACATGGCGCAGAAGCCGACCAGGTAACGGGCCCACAGCACGGGGATGTAGTGCAGGTCGAAATGCAGGCGGTAGAAGAAATCTCCGCCGCGCGTCTGGCGGGCGTTCAGTTCGTCGCCGGTGTTCGGGTCGAGCGTGGCATCGCCGAAGGCACCGCGGCGGCCACGGCTTGGATCGGCCAGCTCGGGTGGCAGGCGCCAGAACAGCTGCATGGCCGGGTTGCGCGGCTGTGGCAGGGTCACGAACCAGGTCTGGGCCTGCGCCGCATGGGCCTGCAGGTAGTCCACGCTGCGTTGCGCGGCCACATCGATGCTGACGGTGCTGGCCGGCAGTTCCGGGCGCATCCAGCGGCTGATCTCTTCACGGTAGTAGCTTGCGGTACCGGCCATGAAGATCAGCAGCAGCAGCCAGCCGACCAGCAGGCCGGTCCAGGTGTGCAGCCAGGCCATCGACTGGCGGAATCCGTTCTTCATGCCCAGGCTCCCATCAGCCGCGCGATGCCGGCCATCAGCAGGGCAGGGGCGAGGATGCCGATCCACGCACGCAGGGCACTGCGGGTGGCGAATGCCCACAGCGCGGCACAGGCGGCAACCAGGATGGCCAGCAGCATGCCGGTCAGCACGGTCTGGCCCCGCGCGCCCGGCAGGACGACGGCACAGAACACGCCGGTCATGGAGGCCAGCGCATAGCCACCGAAGATCGCGGCCAGCGAGCGCGACAGGATGCCCCAGCGCGGGTTGCGGAAGAAAACACGGGAGCTGGCGGTTGCGGGCGAGCGGTCCACGGTGGTCCTGTCGGTCGGGGAGGGGATCGAACGCGCCTGCGGCCCCCTTGCGCCCCGCGCACGTCGCCCAGCGTGTCCCATCAATGCAGCGCTGCCCGCGCAGACGGGCAGCCGGAGGTCAGGGCTGTACATGGGCACCGGACAGGTCTTCCTTGCCCGCGCGGCCAAGCGCACCACCGATCAGTAAATGATAGGCATTCGCATTCTGTTAATCAAGGCTGCGTGACGAAAGATGAGTCGTTCCGTGCCCACGCAGCAGGTCAGCGGACCCGCCGCTCAGAAGCGGAACACCACCGTTGCCGCGTGCAGCAGCAGGCCGATCAGGCCGCCAACCAGCGTGCCGTTGAAGCGGATGAATTGCAGGTCGCGGCCGACGCTCAGTTCCAGCTGCTCGACCAGATGGCGCTCGTCCCAGCCCCTGACCGTCTGTGCGATGTGCGTGGTGACCCCCTCGCGCAGTCGCCCGGTCAGGCGCTGTGCGCCTTCCAGCAGATGCTGGTTCAGTGCGTCGCGCAGTGCCGGGTCGGACTGCAGGGTGCTTCCCAGCGAGGCGAGGCTGCGCTGCAGGTGGCCGACCAGCGCCGAATCCTCGCGCTGCAGGTCGGCGCGCAGATTGGCGTGGATGCGTGCCCAGAGCCCCTGCACGTACTCCTGCAGGGCAGGATGGTCGATCATCTCCTGCTTGAGCTGTTCGATGCGCTCGGCCAGCGCCGGGTCTTCGCGCAGGCGCTGGACGTAGTTGCCCAGCCACGCCTCGTAATCCTGCCGCAGCGGATGCTGCGGCTCGGCCAGTACCTGCTGCAGCTCCTCCAGCACGGCGCGTGCCAGCCGCTCGGCCAGGCTGTCACCGATCTCGTCGATGGGTTTCACCCAGTTCACCGTGCTTGAGAGCGTCGGCCATTCGCGCTGGATGTAGCGCACGATCAGCTGCGACGCGCGCTCCTTCACTTCCGGCTGCTCCAGCCAGCGTCCCAGCCTCTGCAGGCCCTCGTCCAGCACACGCTGGTGGCGCCCGTCGGCGGTCAGCAGGGCAAGCAGCTCGCCGGCGGTGGATGCCGCGTTCCACTGTCGCAACTGCTGCACCACGAACGCGTGCAGCTGCCGGCGCACGGCGCGTTCATCGAAGAAGTCCAGTGCCTGCAACGCCCAGCCGCGTGCCATGTCGGCCAGCATGCGTGCGCGTGCCGGTTCGGCCAGCCAACTGCCGAGACGGCCAGCCGGATCGAACACCTTCAGCTTGGCCAGCAGCACCTGTGGTTCCAGGAACTGATCGCGCACGAACAGCGCCAGGCTGTCGCCGATGCGCTCCTTGCTGCGCGGAATGATGGCGGTATGGGGAATCGGCAGGCCCATCGGCCTGCGGAACAGGGCGACCACCGCGAACCAGTCTGCCAGCGCGCCCACCGCTGCCGCCTCGCAGAAGGCGGATACCCAGGCCCAGGCGCCGCGCTCGCCCTGCCAGTGGCTGACCGCAAAACCGGCCAACATCAACACAAGCAGGCCCAGGGCGATGGCTTTCAGGCGTCGCAGCTGGGCGCGGCGCGGATCGATTGCGGACGTCATGGCGGCAGTCTAACCGCCACCGGATGATGCCGGCGCATCGGTAGCGCCGGGCCATGCCCGGCGGCTTTTCAGGGCCCGCTGCGCTCGCCGGGCATGGCCCAGCGCTACCCATTCGTTACAGCGCTTCCAGCTGCCTGCGCAATGCCGCCAGCTGCGTGCGCAGGGCATCGTTCTCGCGAGTGAGCGCGACGACGCGTCGGCGCAGCGCCGGCGCATCCTCACCCAACTGCTCCAGCGCGGACAGCACTTCCGCATCGCGCAGGGCGATCTCGTCCTCGCTGGGCTCCTCGAACGCCATTTCCGCCGGTTCTGGCTTCGCCGCGCGCGGCTTGCGCTTGGACTCGCGTACGCGCTTGGCGGCCTGCTTCAGTTCGTCCTTGCCGCCTGCGGCTGCCGCGCGCTGCTCTTCCTCGGGCAGGTCGGCCACGGCCGCGGCCGCGCTGATCGAGATCACGCCAGCCTTGACCGCTTCCACGACTTCGGCGGCGGCCTGTGCGTGAATGCGTTCGATCATCCCGACCTGGCTGGTGCTCAGCTTCGCTTCGCGGGCCAGTTCCGCACGGCTGAGTTTCGGCGCCGGTTCCCACGGTGGGCTGTCTTCACCGGCATCGTCGGCCGATGCGGCGGTGCCATCGCTTTCGCGTTGCAGCTGGGCCTGCTCGATCTGCTTGCGTGCCGACAGGATGTCGCGCTTGCGCAGGGCCAGCACGCCGCGCTGGAAATCGGACACGCTGCGGCGGCCCAGGTGCTGTTCGATCATCCACAGGTGCACGTCCTCCATGCTCTGGAAGCGGCTGTTCTGCACCGTGTTGAACGGCAGGCCATGCTTCTGGCAGATGCCGTAGCGGTTATGGCCATCCACCAGGACATCGCCCCACAGTACCAGTGCATCGCGGCAGCCCTCGGCGAGGATGCTGCGCTCCAGCGCCTCATATTCGTCGGGCGTGAGCGGGTCGATGTAGGCCTTGAGTTCTTCTTTGACGACGATGTCCATGGGCACGGCAACGGGCAGGAACGGAACCGACCATTGTACCTGCTTGCTGTCGCCGGCCCGGGCTTACGCGGTGGCCCGGATCATCTCGCCCAGAGTGCTGGTGATCTGGTCGATCTGGGGCTTGTCCACGATCAGTGGCGGCGACAGCGCGATGATGTCGCCCGTACAGCGCACCAGCAGTCCGCCGTCGTGGAAACAGCGCCGGTAGACCTCGTGACCACGGCTGCCCGGAGCGTCCTTGCGCGGGGCCAGCTCGACCGCACCGACCAGTCCGAAGTTGCGGATGTCGATCACGTTGGGGAGCCCCTGCAGGGCGTGCAGCCGCTCCTGCCAGTACTCGCCCAGTTCGATGGCGCGCTCGAACAGGCGCTCCTCTGCATAGACGTCGAGTGTGGCCAGGGCTGCCGCGCAGGCCAGCGGGTGCCCCGAATAGGTATAGCCATGGAACAGCTCGATGGCCTGTGCCGGGCCCTGCATCAGGCCGGCGTGCACCGCATCGCTGGCCAGCACGCCACCCAGCGGAACCGCGCCGTTGCTGACTCCCTTGGCAAAGGTCAGCAGGTCCGGCGTGACGCCGAAACGCTGCGCGGCGAACGGCATGCCGACCCGGCCGAAACCGGTGATGACCTCGTCGAACACCAGCAGGATGCCGTGCTGGTCGCAGATCTCCCGCAGCCGTTGCAGATAGCCGGGCGCAGGCAGGATCACTCCCGCAGAACCGGCGATGGGCTCGACGAACACGGCCGCAATGGTGGACGCGTCGTGCAGGGCGATCAGCCGCTCCAGATCGTCGGCCAGTTCCGCGCCCTGGCGCGGCAGGCCCTTGCTGAACGCGTTGCGCTGCAGATCCAGGGTGTGCCGCAGATAGTCCACGCCCGCCAGCTGCAGGCCGAACTGGCGGCGGTTGTTGGGCAGGCCGCCGAGCGCCATGCCGCCGAAGCCCACACCGTGATAAGCCTTCTCGCGGCTGATGAAACGGGTACGCTGGCCTTCGCCGCGCTGGCGGTGATAGGCCAGCACGATCTTCATTGCGGTATCCACCGCCTCGGAGCCCGAGTTGGTGAAGAACACGTGGTTGAGCCCGGCCGGAGCCAGCGCGGCCAGGCGCTGCGCCAGCGCGAATGCCGGTGGCGAACCCATCTGGAAGGCGGGTGAGTAATCCAGGGTGCGTGCCTGTTCGACAATCGCCTCGACGATGCGCGGGCGGGCGTGGCCGGCATTGCAGCACCACAGGCCGGCGGTGCCATCGAGAACCGGGCGCCCGTCCACGTCTTCGTAATGCATGCCTTCGGCCCGTACGAGCATGCGCGGCGCGCCCTTGAACTGGCGGTTGGCGGTGAAGGGCATCCAGTACGCCTCCAGGGAGTCGGGGCGCTGGATGGCCAGCTCGTGCACGTCGCTCGCGGGGTTCTTCATGCCGGTTCCGTCGGGTCCGATGCAGGGACTGTAGCGCAGCCGTCATCGCCCGGGCCATGCCCGCCGTGCACACGGGGCATGGCCTGTCACGGCGAGGTCGCGGCGGCACCGGTATAACCGGAACGACACGCACTGCAGGATCCTGTCATGGCCGATTTCCCCGACCGCAGCCACTGGCAGGCGCTGGCCGGCCAGCTCTCCATTCCCGGCCAGGCCTTCATCGCGGGCCGCTACGTGGATGCCGCCAGCGGTGCCCGCTTCGACTGCGTCAGCCCGATCGACGGCCGCGTGCTTGGCACCGTCGCCGACTGCGACGCGCAGGACGTGGAGCGTGCCGTGCAGGCGGCACGGCGCGCCTTCGAGGCCGGCCACTGGTCGCAGGTGAGCCCAGCGCAACGCAAGCGCGTGCTGTTGGCATTGGCGGCGCTGGTGGAAGCGCATGCCGACGAACTGGCCCTGCTGGAAACGCTGGACATGGGCAAGCCGGTGCGCGATGCACGGCGCATCGACCTGCCGGGCGTGGTGCGTTGCCTGGCCTGGACCGCAGAGGCGGTGGACAAGCTGTACGGAGAGATCGCACCGACCGGCCCCCAGGAGCTGGGCCTGGTCACGCGTGAGCCTGCGGGTGTGGTCGGCGCCATCGTGCCGTGGAACTTCCCGTTGCTGATGGCCTGCTGGAAGATCGCGCCGGCGCTGGCCATGGGCAATTCGGTGATCCTCAAGCCCTCCGAACGCTCGCCGCTGACGGCGTTGCGGCTGGCAGCGCTGGCCAGCGAGGCCGGTCTGCCTGATGGCGTGCTCAACGTTCTGCCGGGCGATGGTGCCCGCGTGGGCGAGCCGCTGGCGCTGCACAGGGATGTCGACGTGCTGGCCTTCACCGGCTCCACCGCCACCGGCGCCAAGCTGCTCGAGCATGCCGGGCGCTCCAATCTGAAGCGGGTCTGGCTGGAGTGCGGCGGCAAGAGCCCGCATATCGTGTTTGCCGATGCGCCCGACCTGGAGCGGGCGGCCAAGGGGGTGGCGCAGGGCATCTTCTTCAACCAGGGAGAAGTCTGCACCGCCGGCTCGCGGCTGCTGGTGCAGCGTTCGATCCGCGAGGAGTTCGTGCATCGGGTGATCGCCCATGGCCAGCGCATGCAGCCGCGCCACCCGTTGGAGGCCGACGCACCGATGGGTGCCCTCGTCGATGCCGCGCATGTGGACAAGGTACTGGCGGACATCGCCATGGCCGAAGCTGACGGAGCGCGCCTGCTGCTGGGGGGACGCCGCGCCGAGGTGGAAGCAGGCGGCTGCTACGTGCAGCCGACCGTGTTCGACCAGGTCCGGCCGGAACAGGCCCTGGCGCGCGAGGAGGTGTTCGGTCCGGTGCTGGCGGTGCTGGGTTTCGACGACGAGGCCGAAGCGGTGCGCCTGGCCAATGACAGCCGCTACGGCCTGGCGGCGGGCGTGTGGACGCGGGACCTGGGCCGGGCACACCGGGTTGCGCGGCAGCTGCGCGCGGGCAGCGTCTGGGTCAACGGCTGGGACGGCGGTGACATGACCGCCCCCTTCGGGGGCTACAAGCAGTCCGGCAATGGGCGCGACAAATCACTGCATGCCTTCGACAAGTACAGCGAGATCAAGGCCACCTGGATCCAGCTGTAGCAGCGGGCCGCGCCCCGAGGGGAGCGGCGGCACCACCGCCCTGAACACATCGGATCGCGTGTGGCTGCATCCGTGTCGGCTGAAACCATCGTCACGCCTGCTGGGTCATGCGTGGCAGAATCGGACGATCCGGATTGCCTGCCTTGCCGATGTCGACGATCACCGCTGCCGCGTCACCCGTGAATTCCCCTCGCCGTGTACTGCTGGCCAGCCTGATCGGCACGACCATCGAGTTCTTCGACTTCTACATCTACGCCACCGCCGCGGTGCTGGTGTTCCCGCATCTGTTCTTCCCGGAAAGCAGTGACCAGGCCGCGCTGCTGCAATCCCTGGCCACGTTCGCCGTGGCGTTCATCGCGCGGCCGGTGGGGTCGGCGGTATTCGGCCACTTCGGCGACCGCATCGGCCGCAAGGCCACCCTGGTCGCGGCATTGCTCACCATGGGACTGTCGACTGTCGCAATCGGCCTGCTGCCGACCCATGCGCAGATCGGGCTGTGGGCTCCGGCGCTGCTGGCGCTGTGCCGGTTCGGCCAGGGGCTGGGGCTGGGCGGCGAGTGGGGCGGGGCGGTGCTGCTGGCAACCGAGAACGCACCACCGGGCAAGCGCGCGTGGTACGGCATGTTCCCGCAGCTGGGCGCGCCGCTCGGTTTCCTGCTGTCGGCAGGCATCTTCCTGGTGCTGGGCCGAAGCATGGGGCAGGACGACTTCCTGCAGTGGGGCTGGCGTGTTCCGTTCGTGGCCAGCGCATTGCTGGTCGGGCTGGGCCTGTGGGTGCGCCTGAACATCCATGAGACGCCGGACTTCCAGAAGGCACTGGAACGCAGAGCGCCGGTGCGGCTGCCGATGTGGACGGTGCTGCGCGACCATCCCGTGCCGATGCTGCTGGGTACGCTGGGCGCATTCGCCACCTTCGTGCTGTTCTATCTGATGACGGTATTCAGCCTGGGCCATGGCACGGCGGTACTCGGTTACAGCCGCGAGCAGTTCCTGCTGATGCAGATGGCCGCCATGCTGTTCTTCGCGCTGGGCATCCCGCTGTCGGCGCGCTACGGCGACCGTTGGGGCACCCGCCGGACGATGATCGTGGCCAGCCTGCTGATCCTGGGCTTCGGCCTGCTGTTTGCGCCGTTGTTCCAGCCCGGCAGCCCGTGGCTGGTGCTGGGCTTCCTGTGCCTGGGTCTGTTCCTGATGGGCCTGACCTATGGCCCCTGCGGCACATTCCTGGCCGAGATCTATCCGGTCGAAGTGCGCTATACCGGCGCATCGCTGTCGTTCAATCTGGCCGGCATTCTCGGCGCGGCGCCCGCTCCGTACCTGGCGACCTGGCTGGCCGAGCGCTTCGGCCTGGTCGCGGTCGGCTACTACCTGTGCCTGACCGCGGTTGCGACGTTGGCCGCGCTGGTGGCACTGCAGCGTCGCGTGCGCTGATCAGCCGAAGATCCGCTTGAGCGTGCGGCCCAGCCAGCCCCCGCCCTGGTGTTCACGGGTGAACTGGTTCAGATGTGACTTGACCTGTTCGGCGTAGGCCTGGTCGTCGCCGCGGATGTGGTTGAACAGCCAGCGCGAGAGCATCGTGCGCAGCTCGTCGCTGATGTCCTCGCCGGCCTGGAACCGCAGCCGGTACTCGGCCACGCGCTTGATGAAGACCTCATGCACGCGCTTGTGGGCAGCGCAGAACGGATAGCCCGCTTCCTCCATCAGCTCTTCTTCGAACGCGAAGTGCGACATGGTGTAATCAACCACCTCGTCGATCACTTCGCCGACAGCAGCACGCTGCATGCTGGCCTGGGCCACATGCAGGTGATTGAGCATCTCGATGATGCGGCGGTGTTGTTGGTCGATCACATCGATGCCGATGTTCAGATCGTCCTGCCAGACCAGTAATGCCATCCCCGGCTCCCCTTCATGCGTGATGTCGGGGCCGACTGTAGGGCTGCTGCCGGCAGGCAGCGTTGATCTGGATCAAAGCGGATCGATCAGGGCAGGGCGGGCTCGCGCGGACGCAGCGGGCTGCCCATGGTGGTGCAGCTGACCCGGTTGCGGCCACCGGCCTTGGCCAGGTACAGCTGACGGTCGGCCTCGGAAATCAGGCGATGCAGCGCATCGCGCTGCGGGCGGAGGCAGCACAGGCCGATGCTGACGGTCATGCGCAGTGTGGCGGTGCCGATATCCACTTCCAGCGCCGCGATGCGCTGGCGGAGTTCCTCGAAGTAGAGCATTGCCTCGTCCTGCTCCATGTCCGGCACCAGCAGGCAGAACTCCTCGCCGCCGAAGCGCGCGATCAAGTCCTGGCTGCGCGCATGCACGGCCACCGCCCCGGCCACGGCACGCAGGGCGTCATCGCCGGCCTCATGGCCGTGCGTATCGTTGATGTGCTTGAAGTGATCGATGTCGATCATCGCCACCGCCACGCTCTGGCCATGGGTCTGCAGCTGGGGCAGCTGGCGCTGGCTCTGTTCCAGGAAGCAGCGGCGGTTGGGCAGGCCGGTCAGGAAGTCCCGGGTGGCCAGATCCTGCAGGGTGCCGATCAGCTCCAGCTGGTCCACGTTCTGCGACACGCGGCAGAAGAATTCCTCGCGCGAGAAGGGCTTGCGCAGGAAGTCGTTGGCGCCGTTCTTCAGGAAGCGCGGAATCAGTGATGCGTCGGTATTGCCGGAAATGCCGATCACCGCCACCTTGTCGCGCGAGCGCAGGGTGCGCAGGCGGCGGGTGAATTCCACGCCCTGCATGCCGGGCATCTCCTGGTCGACCACCGCCAGCCGGATCGCAGGATGGGACTCGATCGCCGCCAGGCCTTCATTGCCATCGGCAGCCTCGTACACTTCGTGGCCGTACATGCGCAGCAGCGCGGCCGCATAGCCGCGTGCCGAGGGCGAATCGTCCACCACCAGCGCGGCGATGCGACGGTTGCGTTCCAGGCGCTGCACCAGCCACACCAGATAGTCGATGCTGCCGGGCGTGTTCTTCAGGACGTAGTCGATGATCTGCTGCTGCAGCACGCGCTTGCGCAGATCCTCGTCATACACGCCACTGACCACCACGGTGGGCAGATCGCGTTTCAGGAAGAATTCGACCACCGCGTCCCTGTCGCCATCGGCCAGAACCAGGCCGGTCAGGACCAGGAACCAGCCGCCGCTCTCATTGAGCAGGCGGTCGGCCTCGGCCAGGGTGGAAGCGACCACGACGGGCAGCTCCAGGCGCTGTTCGATCGCCTCGCGCAGCATGCCGGTGAAGGCACGGGAGTTTTCGACCAGCAGGATCCGCTGCGGAAGCGGATCGGCGAGGTCGCCATCGACGGCGGCCTGCGGCAGGACGGGCATGATGCGGAGGCTCACGTCAGGGAAGTCTTGGCACGGGTAGCGGCGGTTTCGGCCGTAACTTTAGTGGTGGTACCGCATGCGTTGTCATCGCGTGAACGCCGGCCGACACGTTCAGTGTCGGGGCCCGACGAGCGGAGTGGCGGAAGTTCTGCTCGTGGCGCTGGTGCTGGATGATGGTTATGCTGGCTGCGCCACCCTGCCGGCGGCCTGAGGTTGACTCCGTCCGGCTGAGGCAGCCCGCAAGCGAGGCCGAGAGCCCATCCAGTCATGGGGTGGCGAAGTGAGTTTGCCTGGCGTTGTCCAACCGAACACGGGGGTGAGTGTGAATTTCTCTGGTCTGCGTTTTTTGATGCCTGCAATGACTCTGTTGTCCGCACCTGCCGTCGCCGAGGCGGCATGCTGCCCGAGTGACGACAACGGAACACATATGGCTCAGGCGGGGCTTGGTGAGTCCCGTCCAGCAGCGACGAATCTGAGTGCAGATCCGAACTGGCTGGTGTATGGGTTCGAGCGTGAGGGAATCAACTATTATCAGGTGAATGACCTCTCCGGACAGGTCCTGCTGATAATCGGCAAGGTTGACACCACGTTCTGGACGCTCCCGGCCGGCAAAAGTCCGATTACCGTGTCATTGCCGTCGCAGCGGCTGGCATTGCCGGAAAAGTCCCAGCGGCATGTGGTACTCAGGCAAGCCGAGTTCTCGCTGGTCGTCTATGGTGCTGGTAGCAACGCAACGTGGGCGATCGAACTGCCGGCTACGAGTCGCTGAAGCATGATCTTTTCCTTGATCGAGGCGGATGAGTGAGAGTCAGGTGATGTCGGCGCGAGCAATCCACGCTGCATGCGTGCTGCCGTGGGTTGCACCCGTGGCCGTTTCCTGCAGTAGCACTCTTACGCGGTTTTGACGTGTCTGCACTTTACCGCCATAGGCCAGTGCACGTGAACTCAGGCGCTCGACGATCAGTTTTGCGGTTTCCAGCGACAAGTGGCGATCTCTGTCCAACAGAGATGCACTGATCAGGATGCCCTGTTGACCATGCAGGCTGCCGCAGCGTGCTTGGATCTGGATCTGCCCCCGTTCGTGTTTGAGCAGCAGTGCGACCGTTTCGGTAAGGGTTCGATAGGCAGCAAGCTGCAGTGCAATGCTCAGCCTGCAGGGGTCGCCCGTCATGCGGGGGAGCGCAACCCTGCTGGTCCGGTCCCAGTTTTCGCTGATGCCGCTGACCTGCAGGGCAACATACAACCCGACCTGCTCGACTTCGGTTGGATACACCAGGCTTGTGAGTTCACGGAACTGGCGTGAATGTGTCGTCGAGGTGTGCAGCAGATCCATTGCAGGTGCATGGTGTCCGTGCATTTTCAGAAGATCGGCAGTCTGGTTCAGTGATTTCTCGACGCCGTCTGCGATCTTCCTGAGATCAAGCGCCCGCTGCCTCAGATCGAGTTCGCTGGCCATATGAGCAGTTCTCGAAAGTCTGGCCGTCTGACTCCCATCCAGATCATGGCGCGCATGCTGATGATAGTGCTGAGTGATGCGGGAACCGAGTAGAAGAAGCGCCGTCCCTGCAACGGCAATGAGCTGCTGCATCATGAATGTTCGCTGGTCGAACGAACCAGGCAGTCCTGATGCTGGTGTTGTCATTGCAATCACTATGTTCAACAGCGGAACACCCACAGCGGCTCCTCGCCAGCCATGGATGCAGGTCAAGGCAACAACCGGCAAAGCCATCACCAGTTGCAGGGATGTCTTGGTGGCATCTGGGAGCTCGACACCCGAGGCCATGAATGCGCCCAGCGATATCAGTAGTGTCAATGCGGCTACGGTAGGCGCGTGCTTCCAAAACTTCCACTCGTACAGTGACCGGCGCCGGATCCAGAGCAGTGCGAGTGGGGCGACAGTCAGTATTGCGATGTAATCACCGAGCACGAAGCGGACAGCTCGTGTCGCAAATGGCACGGAAGACGGGTTCTCGGAGAGCAGGTGGGCCAAGCCCAGTTTCAATGCGGTGGCGATGAGCGCGGCGGAAACCGCCATCGAGAGAAGCCAGCCCTCCGTTGTCGCGGTCATGAATCTGCGATGCGCCCGCACGACCAAGGCTACCGCTGGCATGAGGAACACGGAGCCCAGGATCACCCAAGCCAGCCCATACTTCCCGATGAGTGGATATCGCATCTGGGCAAAGTAAGCGTATTCGCCAAGCAGCAGATAGGGCCAAAGGCGCGGAGGGCAGAGCAGCAGCGCAGCGACCCGTATGCCTGCCGGCAGGTAAAACTGGTCGAGCGAGACCTGACGAGCGGCCCAGCACGTGACGGCGTACATCCCAGCGATGAAAAGTCCGATGGGGCGTATCCGGAAGCTCAGCTCGACATCGTTCTTCCACCAGTTCAATCCCAAGCCTCCCTTGCTCGTACCATGGTGGCGTTCCATCCACTCTGGACGTCTACACCTCTGGCGACAGTATCGGCAGATTCCCGCCTACGCAATCGGATCTCTTCTTCGTTACCTGGCTCTTTGCCGCCGACACCAGTTCAGCACTGCTGCGAATTAGTGACATCCATCGCGCTTTGACTGGCAATTCTGTGTCAGGTTGCAGATTGCCGACCTTGGTCGAACGGCCACGGCGCATCTGGATGGTGTGCTGCCAGAGGGGCCTGCGGATAGGTGGCCAGCCCATCCAGCAAGGCGATCCGGATCCTGTTTTTCTGAACATCGACGACCCCGGAATAGGCGACGATCCGGCCCAATAGCTGTGAACTGACCAGTTCCTGAGTCTGTTGCGAAAGCGCATGGTGAGGATCGACAAGAGCGGCGGAAATCAGTACTCCGTGCATCTGTCTGAAGACGCCGCACCTGATGCGCACGGATATCTGACCGGGCTCATACCTGAGCAGCAACGATACGGCCTCCACCACGGTCCGGTATGCGGCCAGCTGCAGATCCACTCCCAACTGACATGGGTCGCCCGTCAGCCGGGGCTGCGTAACCCGGTGCGTATTGTCCCATGCCTCCCGCACGCCACCTGCACGAAGAGCGACGTAAAGCCCGAGACGCTCCAGGGCGGATGGGTAGATCATGCTCGCCTGCGCGCGGAGTTGGCGCGAATGGACTTCTGATGTGTGGCTCAGGCTGTTGGCGACAGCGTGGTGCCCTTGCGCGTGCAGCCAGTTCACCATCTCGTTGAGCGACAGGTCCATCCCCTCGCCCAGCCTGCGCAGGTGCGCCGCTCGCTCTCGCAGATCCATTTCGCTGGCCATGTGCGTACTGCGGGCCAGTTTCATCGAGTTTCTGCCGTCTTCCTCACGCAGCCGATGCTGGCTCTGGAAATGCGTGATGCGCGCACCCAGCAACAACAGGGCGACGCTGGCGATGGCCATGGCCTGCTGGGTGGCAAAGGTCGCCTGATCGAATGATGCGGGGTGGTCAGAAGGGGTGCTCAGACCAAGAATCATGTTCACTGCGGCGACACCGACGGCCGCCCCGCGCCATCCCAGCAGGCAGGTCAGGGCGATTGCGGGAATAGGCAGGATCAACAACAACTGCAGCGAGCCAGGGGCCGTGATCGAGGCGGGTACCGGCGTCGCCTGCAGGCCAATGACCAGCATGGCTACTAGTGCTCCGACTGTGGCCGCAACGGACCGGGGTGTCCATTGTTCCTCGGCGCGACGGATCCAGAGCAGCGCGAGTGGCGCCAGGATGAGGATCCCAGTGAAGTCGCCCAGCGCATAGCGCATTACGTTGGTGATAAACGACGCGTTATGCAGCGGCTCCCAGAGCAGGTACGAGATTCCGAGGTTGAGCAGGCTGATGATCGTCGCGGCACAGACCGCGATCGAGATCACGCCGAGGACCGTGGTGCGCGCAAGCAACTTCCGGTGCATGCGTACGATCAGCATCACTGCCGGCATGAGAAATGCCGAGGCCAGAAGCACCCATGCCAACCCGTATTTTTCGAGCAGCGGAATCCGCAGATGGGCGAAGTAGGCGTACTCGCCCAGCAACAGGTAAGGCCACAGGCGCGGTGGACAGAGCAGCAAGGCGGCCACACGCACACCTGCCGGCAGGTAGAACTGGTCTACCGAAAGTTTGCGCGTGGCCACGCAGGCGACGGCATAGATGAGCATCAGCACCAGTCCCTGGGGACTGATCCGGATGTTCACCGGTAGACCTTCCTTCCACCACTGCATCCACGTGCTCCCCCTGCTCCTGTGCAGATTATGCAAACAATCGGTGTGAAGGGATCAAGTCGCGCTGCCGTGGAGTCCCGTCAAGGGCGCTGATATCGTCACCACAACGCATCCCGCAGCCTGTACCACGACATCGCAGCCACCAGCAGCGGCATGCGCAGCAGGCGCCCGCCCGGGAACGGCGCGTGCTTCAGGCGCTGGAACACGTCGAGGCGCTCGCTCTGGCCGGCGATTGCCGCGGCGATCACGTCACCCGCAAGGCCGGCTGCCGCCACGCCGTGGCCGGAGAATCCCTGCGCGAAGTACAGATTGCCGTCCAGCCGTCCCCAATGCGGGGCGCGGTTGCGGGTGATGTCGACATAGCCGCCCCAGACCTGATCGAGAGCGACGTCGGCCAGCTGCGGAAAAACCGCGTGCATGCGTCGCTGCATCACTCCGCGCAGCCCGGGCGGCGGTAGCGCCGAGTAGCTGGCGCGGCCCCCGAACAGCAGACGGTGGTCGTGGCTCAGGCGGAAATAGTCCAGCGCCCAGGCAGTGTCTGCTACTGCCATGTCATTACGGATCAGGGCGCGGGCCCGTTCTGGGCCGAGGCACGCACTGGCACCGATATAGGTGCCTACCGGCATGATGCGGTGCTCCAGCACTGGCAGCAGGCCCTGCAGCCAGGCATTGCCTGCGATCACCAGATGCGCGGCGCTGACGCTGCCGTGCGCGGTGTGCAGGGCCGGGCGAGGCCCGCGCTGCACGCGGGTGACCGCAGAGTTCTCGTGGATGACCACCCCGGCCGCGCGCGCTGCGTCGGCCAGGCCGCGCGCATACGCCAGGGGGTGCAGGTGTGCGCTGAGTGGATCGAACATGGCCGCGCGATAGCGCGGGCTGTCCAGCTGCCCACGCAGTGTCTGCCGATCCCACCACTGCATCGGGTAATCGTAATGCTGTTGCAGGTGCTCGCAGTGGGCACGCAGCTCGCGCTCGTGGCGGGCACGGATGGCGACGCTGGCGTGGCCCTCACGCCAATGGCAGTCGATGCCGTAGCGGTCGATGCGGGTGCGCATGGCCTGCACGGCGTCACGTGACCAGTCGAACAGATGGCGGGCATCGTCCCGGCCCAGCTGCCGTTCCAGTTCGTCCACCTCGCAGCCATAGCCCACCAGCGCTTGGCCACCGTTGCGACCGGACGCGCCCCAGCCGATCCGCTGGGCGTCCAGCAGGACCACGTGCTGGCCGCGTGAGGCCAGTTCCAGCGCCGCCGTCAGGCCCGTGTAGCCTGCACCGAGCACTGCGACATCGGCCTGCACGTCGCCCTGCAACGGAGGCAGGGCGGCCGGCTCCGGCAGGCTGGCGGCATACCAGCTGGCTGGAAAGGCGGACGTCACTGCGGGCCTCGCGGGCGCAGGGTGGGAAGACGGGGCGGAGGAGGTTGATCGGCGTTCACGCCCCCAGTTTCGCCGATACTTGGCACCTCGCGCGTGATGGCGACGACTTGCCGCACTCGCGCACCTGCGGGTAACGTGTCTGCACGCCAAGGAGTTTCCCCATGCGTCGCCTGCCCTGGGTGGGCCTGCCCACCGACAGTACGGTGCTTGGCCATCATCGCTTTGCGGTGGCCGGCGAGAAGTATGTCCGCGCCCTGGCCGAGGCGGCGGAGGTCACGCCGCTGGTGCTGCCCAGCCTGCAGCCGCCGCTGCCGGCGCGCGATTGGCTGCAGGGCCTCGACGGTCTGCTGCTGACCGGTGCGGTCAGTAACATCGAGCCGCAGCATTACGACGGTGGCCGCAGCTGGCCCGGCAATGCGCATGATCCTGCGCGCGATGCCAATGCCTTCGCACTGCTGGACGAGGCGCTGGCGATGGACCTGCCGGTGCTGGCGATCTGCCGTGGCTTCCAGGAATTGAACGTCGCCCTGGGAGGCAGCCTGCATCCACAGGTCCATCGGGTACCCGGGCTGGCCGATCATCGCGAAGATCCGCAGGCACCCGTGGACGTGCAGTACGGGCCGTCCCACGCGGTCACACTGGTGGCGGATGGGTGGCTGGCGGACTGGCACGGCGAGGGGAGGGTGCAGGTCAATTCGGTGCACGGCCAGGGCATTGCCCGCCTGGCCAGCGGCCTGCAGGTCGAGGCCCGCGCCGATGACGGGCTGGTCGAGGCGGCACGCAGCCCGCGCCACCGCTTCGTGCTCGGCGTACAGTGGCACCCGGAGTGGCGCGTCATGCAGGCGCCGTTCTATCACGCTATTTTCCGTGCGTTCGGCCAAGCTTGCCGGCAGCATCAACAGAACCAACTGGATTCCCGATGAGTTCCCGAACGCGCCCGCGCAAGACGGCAACGCCCCCCGCACCGCAGGAGAGCAGCCTGCTGCGCTGGCTGAAGGAGCGGCGTATCACCGAAGTCGAATGCCTGGTGCCCGACATCACCGGCAACGCGCGCGGCAAGATCATTCCCGCCGATAAGTTCTCGCACGACTACGGTACCCGCCTGCCCGAGGGCATCTTCGCCACGACTGTCACCGGCGAGTTTCCGGATGACTACTACGAACTGACCTCGCCGTCGGACTCGGACATGATGCTGCGCCCGGATCCGGATACCGTGCGCATGGTGCCGTGGGCCGCCGATGCCACCGCGCAGATCATCCATGACTGCTACACCAAGAATGGCGAGCCGCATGAGCTGGCGCCGCGCAATGTGCTGCGTCGCGTGCTGGCGGCCTACGCCGAGCTGGGCCTGCGCCCGGTGGTGGCGCCGGAACTGGAGTTCTTCCTGGTGCAGAAGAACACCGACCCGGATTTCCCACTGCTGCCGCCTGCCGGCCGCTCTGGTCGCCCGGAAACAGCGCGGCAGTCGTATTCGATCGATGCGGTCAACGAGTTCGATCCCATCCTCGACCTGATGTACGACTACGCCGATGCCATGAAGCTGGACGTGGACACGCTGATCCACGAATCCGGCGCGGCACAGCTGGAAGTCAACTTCACCCACGCCGATGCGATGGATCTGGCCGACCAGGTTTTCCTGTTCAAGCGCACCATGCGCGAGGCGGCGATGCGCCACGGCGTGTACGCCACTTTCCTGGCCAAGCCGATGGAGAACGAACCGGGCAGCGCCATGCACATCCACCAGAGCCTGGTGCGGGTGAGCGATGGCAGCAACGTGTTCGCCGGTGAGACCGATGCCGAAGGCGAGTTCAGCCCGGTGTTCGGCCATTATCTTGGGGGGCTGCAGAAGTATGCGCCGCAGGCGATGGCGTTCTTCGCGCCGAACGTCAATTCCTATCGCCGGCTGGTGTTCGGCGAGGTGTCGCCGAGCAACGTGCACTGGGGCTTCGACAACCGCACCTGCGGCCTGCGCGTGCCGCTGGATACACCGGAGAACATGCGGGTGGAGAGCCGATTCGCGGGCTCCGACGCCAATCCCTACCTGGCGATGGCCGCCACCCTGGCCTGTGGCCTGCTCGGCATCCGCGAGCGGCTGGCGCCGGACGCGCCGGTCACCGGCAGCGCCAAGGAGCTGGGCTACAACCTGCCGCGCTCGCTGGGCGAAGCGCTGGACGGGCTTGAGCGCTGCGGCGAACTGCAGGCGCTGCTGGGCGAGCGCTTCTGCCGGGCCTACATCTCGGTCAAGCGCAAGGAGTACGAGACCTTCTTCCGTGTCATCAGCTCGTGGGAGCGCGAGTTCCTGCTGCTGAACGTGTGAAAGCGTGGAATAGAAAAATCCGCCGCCGGGGGGTAGGCTGGCATCCGTCGCCGGCCCGAGCCGGCCCCCCTCCCCGCATTCTGGAGCACCCGATGAAGCTGCGTATCCTCACGCTCGGCCTGGCCTCCGCCATGCTCGCCGCCTGTGGCGGTGGCAACGGTGGCAGTCAGGACAGCCAGGTCCTGAACGTCTACAACTACAGCGATTACATTGCCGAGGACACCATCCCGACCTTCGAGAAGGAAACCGGGATCAAGGTGACCTACGACGTGTTCGACAGCGATGAGATGGTCGAGACCAAGCTGCTGGCCGGCAACAGCGGCTACGACGTGGTGGTGCCGACGCTGAACTTCTTCGGCCGGCAGATCCAGGCGGGCGTGTTCCTGCCGCTGGACAAGAGCAAGATCCCGAACCTGGCCAATCTGGACCCGGCGGTGATGAAGCGCATCGCCACCCAGGATCCGGACAACCGCTACGGCGTGCCGTACATGGTCGGCACCACCGGCATCGGCTACAACGTGGACATGCTGAAGGAGCGTTTCGGCGGCAGCACCGACATCGCCAACAGCTGGGACCTGGTGTTCAAGCCGGAGAACATCAGCAAGATGAAGGACTGCGGCGTGACCATCCTGGACACGCCGGCCGACATGATCCCGATCGCACTGCACTATCTGGGCCTGGACCCGCACAGCGGCGATCCGGCCGAGCTGCAGAAGGCGGCCGACCTGTTGAAGTCGATCCGCCCGTACGTGCAGAACTTCCACTCCTCGCAGTACGTCGGTTCGCTGGCCAACGGCGGCACCTGCCTGGTGGTCGGCTGGTCGGGTGACATCATCCAGGCCCGCGACCGCGCCGAGGAGGCCAGCAACGGCGTGCATGTCGCCTATTCGATTCCGAAGGAAGGCGCACCGCAGTGGTTCGACATGCTGGCGATCCCGAAGGACGCCAAGCATCCGGAAGCCGCTTACAAGTTCATCAATTACCTGCTGGAGCCGAAGGTCGCTGCGGCCAATACCAACTTCATCCACTACGCCAACCCGGTGCCGACCGCGACCCCGCTGGTGGACGAGGCGATCCGTACCGACCCGACCATCTACCCGCCGGCCGATGTGGCCGCGAAGATGTTCACCTATTCGATCAACACCCCGGAGACGGACAAGCTGTACACCCGTCTGTGGACCGAGGTGAAGACCGGCAGGTGAGATGACGATGGCGCCGGCGCCGGGCCATGCCCGGCGGGTGCGGGCAGACGTCAGCGCACAGGAAACGGAGGCCAATGGCCTCCGTTTCTTTTTCACCTTGCCTCCGCATCGCTTCCCCTACCGTCCCGTATGGCACCGACCACCGCCTTCAGACAATGACCGAACAGCCCCAGCGCGCCGACGCCGCCCCTGACGAAACGCCTTCCACCGAGGACAAGCCTTCGCCGCTGAAGAACCCCAAGGTCCGCTGGACGCTGGCCATCATCGGCGTCGTCGTGGTCATCGCCCTGGTTGCCTGGCTGATCTACCACCTGCTGGTCGGCCGCTACCTGCAGGACACCAACAACGCCTATCTGCAGGCCGACGCTGTCGCGGTCGCTCCGCGCATCAACGGTTACGTCACCGAAGTGCTGGTGCAGGACAACCAGTGGGTCAAGGCTGGCGAACCGCTGCTGCGCATCGACCCGCGCACCTACCGTGCCACGCTGGACCAGGCCGAGGCCGTGATCGCCGTGCGCGAAGCCGACATCGCCGCTGCCGCCGCTGGGGTGCAGGGCCAGCAGTCCAGCCTGCTGCAGGCACGGACCCAGCTCACCGCGGCCGCCGCCTCGCTGCGTTTCGGCCGGTCAGAGCTGGCGCGCTTCACCCCGCTGGCGGCCAGTGGTGCAGACACCCATGAACACGTTGAAAGCCTGCGCCACGATGTCGAGCGCGCCCAGGCCCAGTACGATGCGGCCAAGGCACAGATCCAGGGCGCGCAGAGCCAGATCGAAGCCAGCCAGGCCCAGCTCGAGCAGGCCCAGGCCGGACTGAAGCAGGCGCAGGCCGACGCTGCGCAGGCCAGAGTGGCGTTTGAGGACACCGAGCTGCGCGCGCGCATCGATGGCCGTGTCGGCAACAAGACCGTGCAGGTCGGCCAGTTTGTTGCTGCCGGTACCCGCACCATGACCATCGTGCCGGTTGCTTCGCTGTACCTCGTTGCCAACTTCAAGGAAACCCAGGTGGGGCTGATGCGCGCCGGCCAGGCGGCCGAAATCAAGGTCGATGCGTTGCCAGGCACCCCATTGCGCGGCACGGTGGAGAGCATTTCGCCGGGTACCGGCTCGCAGTTCGCGCTGCTGCCGCCACAGAACGCCACCGGCAACTTCACCAAGGTCGTGCAGCGCGTGCCGGTGCGCATCCGGGTGGACGCCGGTGCCGAAGCACGCAAGGTGCTGGTGCCGGGCATGTCGGTGGAAGTGACCGTCGATACCCGCAATGCAAAGGATGCGCGCGAGCGCACCCAGGACGAGGCCGAGGCCATGGCCGCGCCGGCGCGATGAACGCCACCCGTGCCCATGCAGCACCTGTCGCCGGAGGCAAGGCGGATGCTGCGGCCTGGCTGGCCGTGGCGGCCGGCACCATCGGTTCGTTCATGGCTACGCTGGACATCTCCATCGTCAACGCTGCGTTGCCCACCATTCAGGGCGAAGTGGGTGCCAGCGGCACCGAAGGCACCTGGATCTCCACAGCCTTCCTGGTCTCGGAAATCGTGATGATTCCGCTGACCGGCTGGTTCGTGCGCACGCTGGGCCTGCGCACTTTCCTGCTGATCTGCGCCACGCTGTTCACTGCGTTCTCGGTGATGTGCGGCCTGGCCGATTCGTTGCCGATGATGATCGCCGGACGGGTAGGGCAGGGTTTTGCCGGTGGTGCGCTGATCCCGACCGCGCTGACCATCGTCGGCACGCGGCTGCCGCCGAAGCAGCAGCCTCTGGGCACGGCGCTGTTCGGCATGACCGTCATCCTGGGCCCGGTGATCGGCCCCTTGCTGGGCGGCTGGTTGACCGAGAACGTCAGCTGGCACTACGCGTTCTTCATCAACGTGCCGATCTGCGCCGGCCTGGTTGCCCTGCTGCTGCTCGGCCTTCCGCATGAAACGTCTGATTGGGGTGGGCTGCTGCGCGCAGACTGGCTGGGCATCGTCGGCATGACCGCCGGCCTGTCCGCGCTTACCGTGGTGCTGGAAGACGGCCAGCGCGAGCGCTGGTTCGAATCGACGATGATCGTGGTTCTCAGCATCGTCTCGGTGCTGGGCTTCGCGCTGCTCGCGCTTTCGCAGTTCACCAGCAAGGCGCCGGTCATCCGCCTCAACATCCTGTTCCAGCGCAGTTTCGGCGCAGTGTTCGTGATGGTGATGGCGGTGGGCATGATCCTGTTCGGGGTCATGTACATGATCCCGCAGTTCCTGGCGATCATCGCCGGCTACAACACCGAGCAGGCCGGCTATGTGCTGCTGCTGGCCGGCCTGCCGACCATCCTGCTGATGCCGTTGATGCCGAAGATGCTGGAAACGGTCGACGTACGCATCATGGTGTTCGGCGGCATGCTGTGCTTCGCCGCTGCCTGCTTCGTCAATCTGGGGCTGACTCCGGACAGCATCGGCCCGCACTTCGTCATAGGCCAGCTGCTGCAGGGCTGTGGGCTGGCGCTGGCGATGATGGCGTTGAACCAGGCGGCCATCACCTCGGTGCCGCGCGAGTACACCAGCGATGCGTCCGGCCTGTTCAACGCCGCGCGCAATCTCGGCGGCTCGATCGGGCTGGCCATCATTTCCACTTTCCAGGAACGCCGCACCACCCTGCACATCGATGCGATCGGCAGCAGCGTTACCGCAAACTCGACCATCGCCCAGGACGCGCTGCATGCCTACGGCCAGCAGCTGGGCGACGCCACCCAGGCGATGGCCGTGCTGGCGCAGACGGTGCAGATGCAGGCGATGGTGATGGCCTACAACGACCTGTTCTGGATCTTCGGCCTGATCGTGGTGGCCACCCTGCCGCTGGTCTTCCTGCTCAAGCCCCTGCCCAAGGGCGTTCCATTGGCGATGCACTGATGACTTCGACGACCTTGCCCGTTTCCCTCCTTCTGCGCCGGCTGTGCCCGGCCACCCTGCCGCTGCTGCTGGCGGGCTGCATGGTGGGGCCGGATTACGTGAAACCGGACGTGGCCACGGTCGCTACCGCGCAGGCGCAGCTCCCACGCGCGGCGCAGGCCGGCGTGCAGCCCGCCAGCCCGCCCAGCCAGTGGTGGCGCGCGCTCAACGATCCGCTGCTGGACCAGCTGGTGGACGAAGCGCTGCGCAACAGCCCCAACCTGCGCGCCGCCCAGGCCAAGCTGCTGGCCTCGCGCGCGCTGCAGCGACAGCGCCGCGCCGAGCAGCTGCCCAGCGTGGGCGCGGCGGCGGGCTACGCCAACATCAAGGCACCGGATTCGCTGGAAAACAGCGTGCGCGGTCTGGGCGAGAACATCGCCGGCGTGGCCGAGGCCAACGGCCGTCCGCAGGAGGCGGCGCAGCTGCGCCAGCAGTTCGCCGATATCGATCTGGACACCGAGCTGTACGTGGCCGGCTTCGACGCCAGTTGGGAACTGGACCTGCTCGGCCGCCGACGCCGCGCGGCCGAGCAGGCCGCCGCCGAAGCCGAGGCCAACGCCGCAGCACTGGCCGATGCGCAGGTGCAGCTTGCCGCGGAACTGACCCAGGTCTACCTCGGCTACCGCAGCAGCCGCGAGCGTATCGCCCTGGCCGAGCACAACCTCCGAGCCGCCGATGAAAGCCTGCAGCTGACCCGTCAGCGCCGCCAACGCGGTGCGGATTCGGACCTGCAGGTGGAGCGCGCGCAGGCCCAGCTGCAACAGCAGCAGGCTGCGCTGCCGCCGCTACAGGCACAGGCCGACGAAGCCCGTGATGTGCTGGCCCTGATGGTAGGCCGCGAGCCGGGGGCGCTGGATGCGCGGTTGGCGGCAGACCAGCCGCTGCCGGTGCTGCCGGCCAGCGTCCCGGTGGACGATGCGGGCGCGTTGATCCAGCGCCGGCCGGATGTGCGCAAGGCTGAGCGCGAGCTGGCGGCATCCTCGGCGCAGATCGGCCAGGCGATCTCGGCGTATTTTCCGCAGGTGACCCTGCTGGGCAGCATCGGCGCGGGCGCCACCTCGGTTTCCGACCTGGGGCGGGATTCAGCCGCCACCATCGTCGCCCCGTTCCTGCGCTGGTCGCTGTTCGACTTCGGCGTGAACAAGGCCCGTGTGGCCCAGGCTCGGGCCGGCAATGAGGCCCGGTTGGCGGCCTACGAGGGCACGGTGCTGGCTGCACTGCAGGATGCCAACACCGCGTTGGCGCGCTTCGGTGCGGCCCGGCAGCAACTGCAGGCCAGTGTCCGCGCCGAGGCTTCGGCGGACCATTCGCTGGCGTTGATGAGCCAGCGTCGACAGGCGGGTGCCACCTCGCAGATCGATCTGCTGGACGTGCAGCGCCAGCGGCTGCAGGCGCAGGATGCCGCCGCCCAGGCGCGGCTGCAGTTGCTGGTGCGGTACGTGGCGCTGCAGAAGAGCCTGGGGCTGGGCTGGCAGGAGGCGCCGCCGGTGGCTGTTCGCTGATCCTCTCCGCCGGGGGGGGGGCCGCCGGACCCGGCCGCCGCCCAGGCGGGTGGGCCCGGCGCCAGCCCGCGGCGCACCCGCCCGCGGCGGACAACCGCGATCACAGAAGCACCCCCGCG
>NZ_JBRRET010000040.1:0-34383 GCF_056760435.1 Stenotrophomonas sp. STEN008
TGTGGAACCACCCGATCCCATCCCGAACTCGGAAGTGAAACGCAGCTGCGCCGATGGTAGTGTGGCTCAAGCCATGCGAGAGTAGGTCATCGCCAGGGTTTATACCCAAAACCCCGCTGCTCACGCAGCGGGGTTTTTCCTTTTAATGAAGGCACTGCATTTTCCGGGTGGCTTCCGCCCCAAGGGCAAGATCGCGAAGCTGGCGCCGCAGGCGCTGCTGCAACCGTCTCCCTGGTGAAATTAGCGCTGTGGAACCACCCGATCCCATCCCGAACTCGGAAGTGAAACGCAGCCGCGCCGATGGTAGTGTGGCTCAAGCCATGCGAGAGTAGGTCATCGCCAGGGTTTACACCCAAAACCCCGCTGCTCGCGCAGCGGGGTTTTTCTTTATGCGCGGAAAGCGGCCACTGAGCTGGGATCGCACAAAAAAAAGCGGCGCCCCGTAGGGCGCCGCTCTGACATCGATAGCGTTCAGTCGAGCATGGCGCGACGTTAGCGGGCCGGGGTCTTGGCCTTCATCATCGTGTCGCGGGCGGCTTTGAAGGGATTGCCTTCATACCAGTTCGGCCAGCGGTCGCCACCGGCAAGCTCCTTGCCGACGCCGTACATCAGCTGCAGGTCTTCGACAGTGCCGTCCAGCTTCCAGCTGGCCGCGTCGAACTCATCCTTCGGTCCATGGTAGCGGTTGGCGCCGTAGTCGGCTGCTGACTTGCGGCCGGCTTCCACTCCGCCTTCGCGCAGATCTTCGCCACCGTCGGCGTACAGCGCCGGGACGCCTGCCTTGGCGAAATTGAAGTGGTCGGAACGGAAGTAGAAGCCACTCTGTACCGAGCTTTCGCCGTGCAGGGTGCGTCCCTGGGCCGCCGCCAGCGGCTTGAGGATGTCTTCCAGCTCGGAGCTGCCGAAGCCGGTCACCGTCACGTCCTTGGCGCGGCCGGCCACGGACATGGCGTCGATGTTGATGACGCCGGCGATCCTGTCCAGCGGGAACGTCGGATGCGCAACGTAGTACTTGGAGCCGAGCAGGCCGGATTCTTCCAGGGTCACGGCAAGGAACACCACCGAACGCTCCGGCTTCGGATCCTGGTGGGCCATCGCTTCGGCGACTTCCAGGATGCCTGCCACGCCGGTCGCGTTGTCGATCGCACCGTTGTAGATGTTGTCGCCCTCCTCGCCCTCGTGCTTGCCCAGGTGATCCCAATGGGCCATGTACAGCACGGCCTCGTCGGCACGCTTGGTGCCCGGCAGGACGCCGACCACGTTGCGCGACTGCTTCTGTGCGATACGGCTCTTGAGGTCGACGGATGCGGTGGCTTTCAGCGGCACCGGCTTGAAGCCGCGCTTGCTGGCGTCCTTGTAGGCCTGGTCAAGGTCCAGGCCCGCAGCGGCGAACAGCGAGCGTGCGGCGTCGGCGCTCAGCCAGCCCTGCACCGGGATGCGTGCTTCCGGATCGTCCTTGGCCGGCAGGTCGTACTGCGGGCCGGCCCAGGAGTTCTTCACCACATCCCAGCCGTAGGAGGCGCCGGCCGTGTCGTGCACGATCAGGGCCGCGGCGGCGCCCTTGCGTGCGGCCTCCTCGAACTTGTAGGTCCAGCGGCCGTAATAGGTCATGCGCTTGCCGTCGAACAGGGTCTCGTCATCGACGTGGAACCCCGGGTCGTTGACGAACATGACGACCGTCTTGCCCTTCCAGTCCTGGCCGGCATAGTCGTTCCACTTCTGTTCCGGTGCATCGACACCGTAGCCGACGAACACCAGGTCGCTGGCATCGATGCTGATCTCGGCCTGGCCGGTACGCGTGCCGACCACCATGTCAGTGCCGAACTTCAGCTCGGTGGTCTTGCCGCCCTGGTTGATCTTCAGCACGGTGGACTCATCGGCCGTGGTTTCGGTCATCGGCACGTCCTGGAACCAGCTGTCGCCATTGCCTGGCTTCAGGCCGATGCGCTGCATCTGGTCGCGGATGTAGTTGACCGTCAGCTCTTCGCCCTTGCTGCCCGGTGCTCGCCCTTCGAACTCGTCGGAGGCCAGGGTCTTGACCATCTCGGCGAAATCGGCGGCATTGATCTCCGGCGAGAACGCATGGCCCGCAGTCGCGGTGGACGGGGCGGTACTGTCGGTGCCGGCGCTCGGCGCCGGGGAGTCGTTGCCTTTGCAGGCACTGAGCGCGGCCGCGGCGGCCAGGCACAGGAGGAGTTTGCGGGGCATCATCGGTTCCTGGGAAACAAGGGATGGCCGCATGGTGCTGCGGCCGGGAACGGGGAGTATCCCCGAATCGTTGGGCTCAGTCCGCCGGCGCGGTTTCGCTGTCGAACGGAATGGGATCGGCGCCGCTGACCGGGCCGATGCGCGCGGTGCGGTGCACGTACAGCACCACGTCCCGCTCGAAGTGCAGGGCGCCACTGACCACGGCGTTCGGGCCGATGATGACCCGCGGCTTGCGGACGGCCGTCAGCGAGACGCTGAAGCTGGGCTTGCGCACGCGCACGCCGCCGTCGACCTGGGAGCCGATGCCCACGGTGATATCGCCATTGACGGTTTCCACGTCCTTGCTGACGCGGCTCTCGACCAGGCCGATGCCACCGTTGACGGTCTCCACGCCGCCTTCGATCTGGCTGCCGCGATCACTGAAGATGCTGCCATTGACCGTGCTGACGTTGCCGCGGGCGATCACCTCACGGCCCAGGCGCACCCCGCCGTTGACCGTTTCGATGCTGCCGGTACGGGCGCGGTCGGCGACCTTCACCCCACCGTTGACGGTATCGATGCTGCCGGTTTCGCTGCCTTCGCCGACGCGGATGCCGCCGTTGACGGTATCCAGCTTGCCGTAGCGCTGCCCGGCTTCGGCGGTGATGCTGCCGTTGACCTTGCTGATGTTGTCCTGTGCCCAGGCGGGACTGCTGGCCAGCAGCACGCCCAACAGCAGCGGAATGGATCGAATGTTCATGGGTCCCTCGGTGGATGTGCGGCTGGCAGGCCGCGTGCGTTGATGTCACCATTCCCCAATCGCCCCTGCAACTGCCTGAAGTCACTGGAAAGCCCTTGCGCAACAACGCCTTCCCCTCACGCCGACATCACATCGCCGCTGCCCGCGGCGGGCGCTGCCTGCTGCTGGGGCTGGCCTTGGCATTGGCGCTGCCGCTTCCGTCAGGTGCACAGAACACGCGCGAAACGGAGCGCAAGCTGCAGAAGCTGCGCAGCGAGCTGAAGGGCGTCGCGCAGGAGCGCCGCCAGCTTGAGGGCCAGCGTGGCCAGGCATCTCAGCAGCTGCGCGCGGCCGATGAGAAGGTGGCCCGCAGCGGCCGTGTGCTGGCCCAGACCGAGGCGGCGCTGCGCGAGCAGAACCAGGCACTGGCCGAGGCCGAGCGACGTCGCACGACCCTGCAGTCCAACCTGGCGCAGCAGCATCGCGAACTGGCCGGGTTGCTGCGCGCGGCCTATCAGCTGGGCAACCACGCCCCGCTCAAGCTGCTGCTGTCACAGGACACGGTGGCCGATGCCAACCGTGCACTGGCCTACCACCGGTACCTGCAGCGCGAGCGCGCGCAGCGCATCACCGCATTGACTGCCGATCTCAAGGAACTGGAGGCGCTGCAGGCACAGATTGCCGAACGCCAGCAGCAGCTGCAGGGGACCCAGCGCGAGCAGAAGCAGCAGGCGGCTGCGCTGGCGGCCGATCGTCGCGAACGTGCGCAGACCGTGGCCTCGCTGGACGAACGCTTCAAGGACCGGCGCGAGAAGGAACAGGCATTGGGGCAGGATGCCAAGGCACTGGAAACCCTGCTGGCCAATCTGCGCGCGGCCGCAGCGCGGGCCGAAGCCGAGCGTCGCGCGGCAGCGCGCCGGGCTGCCGCGGAGAAGGCCGCCGCCGAACGCGCTGCACGCCAGGCCGCCGCCGAAGGCCGACCGCCGCCGGCGACCAAGGTGCCGCCGGCCGTGGCATCGGCGCCGGCACCGAAGGTGGGGGGACTGGGGTGGCCGCTGTCGGGCAATCTGCTGGCACGCTATGGCGGCAAGCTGCCAGATGGCCGCACCAGCAGCGGCGTGCTGATCGGTGCCCCGGCCGGCAGCACGGTGACCGCGGTAGCCGATGGCACGGTCGTCTTCTCCGATTGGATGACCGGTTACGGCATGATCCTGATCGTCGATCACGGCAACGGCTACATGAGCCTCTATGCGCATAACGACACGCTGCTGAAGGATGCAGGTGCGCGGGTCAGCCGTGGCGATGCGGTCGCCAAGGTCGGCAACTCCGGCGGCCAGGGCGTGACCGCACTGTATTTCGAGCTGCGTCGTGGCGGGCAGCCGGTCAATCCAGACAGCTGGCTGCAGCGCCGCTGAACCCGGGGCCTGCACGGACTGCGTGGGTTCAACGGGAATTTAGCTGTGCTTCGCGCATAATCGGTGCCTGTGCCTTGGGCACGATGCCACCGTCGACAGGAGTGCTCCATGCGCGCAGCCCGTACCGCCACCCTCTTGCTGGCCCTGTTGCCAGCGCTGTCCTGGGCGCAGCAGACCGCGCCGGCCCCGACCGCTGCGAACAGCGGGCAGGCGGCGAGCAGCGAGGAGGCGGTGACCTCGAAGGTGCCGCTGGAAGACATCCGCCGTTTCGTGGCGGTGTACAACGCGGTGCGCGCGGCCTATGTCGACCCGGTCGACGACAACAAGCTCATGCAGTCGGCGGTCCGTGGCCTGCTGCTCGACCTCGACCCGCACAGCACGTACTTCAACAAGGAAGATGCGCAGGCCTTCGACGAGCAGGCCTCCGGTGCCTACGAGGGCATCGGCGTCGAGCTGCAGCAGCAGCCGGACAACGCCAGCATGAAGGTGATCGCGCCGATCGATGACACGCCGGCGGCCAAGGCCGGCATCCTCGCGGGCGATCTGATCATCGCCATCGATGGCAAGCCGATCAGTGCGATCGATGCCAGTGAGCCGCTGCGGGGCCCGGCCGGCAGCAAGGTGGTGCTGACCATCGTGCGCGACGGCCGGCCGAAACCTTTCGATGTCAGCCTGACCCGGCAGACGATCCGCGTCACCAGCGTGCGCAGCCGCCTGCTGGAACCGGGCTATGGCTACATCCGCCTGAGTACCTTCCAGGCCGACACCGGTTCGGATTTCCAGAAGCATGTGCAGCAGCTGCAGAAGCAGTCCGGTGGAACGCTGAAGGGGCTGGTGCTGGACCTGCGCAGCAATCCGGGTGGCCTGCTGACCGCCGCTGTGCAGGTGGCCGACGATCTGCTGGACAAGGGCAACATCGTCAGTACGCGGGGCCGCATCAGCATCAGCGATGCGCGTTTCGACGCCACGCCGGGCGACCTGTTGAAGGGCGCACCGGTGGTGGTGCTGGCCGATGCGGGTTCGGCCAGCGCCTCGGAAGTGCTGGCCGGTGCATTGCGCGACAATGGCCGCGCACGCGTGGTTGGCAGCCGCACGTTCGGAAAGGGCTCGGTGCAGACCGTGCTGCCGCTGGACAACGGCGATTCGGTGAAGCTGACCACGGCGCGCTATTACACGCCCAGCGGCAAGTCGATCCAGGCCACCGGCATCGTGCCGGATGTGGAGCTCAAGCCTGCGCCGCGCCCTGAGGATGACGCGCTGCCGGCCAGCCTGAGCGACTACAGCGAAGCCACCCTGCCGGGTCATCTGCGCGGCGACGATGAAGGAACCGAAGGTTATCGGGCAGGCGCGGTGTTGCCGGGCGATGGCCCGATCAACGATGCGCTCGCCGAACTGAAGCATCCCGGTTCGGTGGCCGCGCGACTGAAGGCCGAAGCCGCGAAGGCGGAAGCGGAAAAGGCCGCCGACGCGGCGACCGCCAAGCCGGAAGCAAAGCCGGAAGCAAAGCCGGAAGCAAAGCCGGAAGCAAAGCCGGAAGCAAAGCCGAGCCCGGCCCCGGCAAAGCCCTGAGGCAGCGCCGGGCCACGCCCGGCGGCGCCGGCCGGTTGCCTAGAACCCGTGCCGCTTGCGCAGGCGGCGCGCGATCGCTGCGCGCACGTACACGCCATACACCACGCCGAACACGAAGCCGCCGATGTGGGCCCACCAGGCCACCATGCCGAAGGTCGGGCCGATATAGGCGAACACCACCTGCAGTGCTGCCCATACGCCGATCAGCAGATAGGCCGGGGCGCGTACGAACTCCAGGAACAGGCCGAGGGGAATCACCACGCCCAGTCGCGCGCCCGGGAACAGGGCCAGGTAGGCGCCGATCAGGGCCGACACCGCGCCGCTGGCACCGATGATGATCTGGTCCGGGCTGCCCATGGTGTAGATCGCCACCAAGTTGGAGACCGCGCCGCCGACCAGGAACAGCAGCAACAGGCGCCATGGCCCCAGTACCCGCTCTGCCGGCAGGCCGAAGATCAGCAGGAAGACCAGATTGCCCAGCAGGTGCGACCAGTCCGCATGCAGGAACAGGGCTGTGAACAGGCGCAGCACGCTGCCGTCCTGCAGGGTGGCCCACCAGTCCAGCGGATGGGTCAGCCCGGTGGAGAGCGCGCCCCAGTCGAGCCACAGGCTGCCCCTGGCATCATCCGGCCGTGAGATCGACCACAGGAAAGCCAGCCACAGTGCCGCAAACAGCACGGGTGTGGCCCAGCGCAGGGCGGCCTTCTTGCGCGACGGAAGGGAAACGAACATGGCGACAAGCCTAGCGCGCCGGGCTCCGTGGCGGGGGCGCTCCTGTTCAGGTTTTGCGACGAAAAAAGCGCCGCCGCTGTTATTGTTTCATTAACGGCTCTGGGTAATACTCGCATACGGCGTCGTATGTCGGGAGGGGAATCCGGCGCGCTCCGATGGGCCCCAGGGCCTGCCGGGCGCAGGCGCACTCAGAGCAACATCACCGCTTACCGGAGAGAGAACTACGATGCAAACCGCTTCCACCATTGCCCGTCTGACCCTGCTGGCCGTCGGCGTTGCCGGTGCGCTGGCCGCCGCCGACGCCAACGCTGCTGCCTTCCAGCTGAAGGAAAACAGCGCCAAGGGCCTGGGCCGCGCCTTCGCCGGCTCCACCTCGACCGAAGGTGACGCCTCGGTCATCGCCACCAACCCGGCCTCCATGCGCCTGCTCGACGGTACCCTGCTGCAGGGCGACGTCAGCGCGATCAGCTTCGGTGCCAAGTTCCGCGGCCGTGGCGAATACGGCAACGGCGCGCCGATCTCGGGTGGCAACGGCGGCGACGCCGGCATGATCGCCCCGGTCCCGGCGGCCTACTTCCACCTGCCGTTCGGCGAGAACGAGAACATGCACTTCGGTGCCTCGCTGACCGTTCCGTTCGGCTTCAAGACCGAATACGACCGTGACTGGGTGGGCCGCTACAACGGCGTCAAGACCGAACTGCAGGCGATCGACCTGGGCGTCGCGTTCTCGTACGACGTCAACCCGTACCTGTCGTTTGGTGCTTCGGTGTTCGCCGAGCGCCTGAACGTTGACCTGACCAGCGCCGTCGACACCGGCACCGCGATCAATGCCACGGCCCAGCGACAGGCTGCCGCCCGCGTGCTGCAGGCCGGTGGTACTCCGGCCCAGGCCGCTGCTGCTTCGCAGGCTGCTGCCCGCCAGGCGGCCCAGCTGGGCTTCGCTCCGGGCACCGCTGATGGCTACCTGCGCATCAAGGGTGACGAGGTGTCGGTCGGCTATACCCTGGGCATGACCGTCAGCCCGGTGGAAGGCACCAACATCGCCTTCAGCTACCGCTCGGAGGTCGAACACAAGATCACCGACGGCACCGCCGACTTCACCATTCCGCAGAATGCCGCGGCCTTCCTGGCCAATACCGGCACCTTCATCGATAGCAACGGCCGCGCCACCATCACCCTGCCGGCCAGCGCGACCGTCGGCATCACCCATCGGGTGAACGACCAGTGGCAGGTCATGGCTGAAGTCACCCGTACTGCGTGGAGCAAGTTCGACCAGGTCACCGTCGACTATGACTCCAACCAGCCGGACAGCGTGCTGCCGTTCCACTACCGCGATACCACCTTCGCGGCGATCGGTACCGATTACAAGGTCAACGACAAGCTGACCCTGCGCGGCGGCCTGGCCTACGATCAGACCCCGACCACCTACGAGCACCGTGACGTCCGCGTGCCGGACACCACCCGCAAGTGGCTGTCGCTGGGTATGACCTACGCAGCGTCGGACAAGCTGGAGTACAGCGTGGGCTACACCCACCTGTTCACCAAGGATCCGGACATCTACTCGACCTCGGCGACGGCCAACACCGTCATCGGCAAGTACAAGGTCAGTGGCGACGTGCTGGCCGCATCGCTGCAGTACAAGTTCTGATCCAGGCTTCGGCCTAATCCAGTACACGAAGGGCCCCGCGCAAGCGGGGCCTTTTGTTTGTGCAGCGCGCATCCACGCGGGCTGTGGATCTACGACAATGGCCGCATGAACCTGTCCGATCCGAACTTCCAGCTGGAGCTGGCCGCCAACGTAGCGGTCGCAGGCTCGATCCTGCTGGCGGGACGCAACAACGTCCACACCTGGTGGCTGGGCATCGTCGGCTGCGCGTTGTTCGCCGTTGTCTTCGAGCGCTCACACCTGTTCGCCGACATGGTGCTGCAGTTCTTCTTCATCGCCATCAGCGTGCTGGGATGGTGGCAATGGCTGCGTGGCAACCACGGCGCACCGCTGCCGATCACCTCGCTGCGCCCGCGCACGGGAATGTGGCTGCTGCCGACGGCGGCCCTGGCCACGTTCGGCTACGGCTGGATGCTGACCCGCCTGACCCACGCCTATGCGCCCTACGTCGATTCGGCGGTACTGGTGCTGAGCGTGATCGCGCAGATCCTGATGATGCGCCGCAAGCTGGAATCGTGGTGGGTGTGGCTGCTGGTCAATACGATCGCCGTGCCCCTGTACTACAGCCGTGGCCTGCACCTGACGTCGATCCTGTACGTCGGTTTCTGGATCAATGCACTGGTGGCGTTGCGCCACTGGCGCAATCTGATGCGTGCCGAGGCCACGGCGGCACCTGGCTCCCTGTAGAGCCGAGCCCACGCTCGGCTGCGCTGGAAAAGCCAAGCGCGGGCTCGGTTCTACAGCAAGCGAGGCACAAAAAACCCCGCTTCCGCGGGGTTTTTCGTTGACCACATCAACCCGGTGATCAGTCGCCCAGCGTCAGCAGCGAGGCGTTACCACCAGCGGCCGTGGTGTTCACCGTGACGGTCTTCTCGGTGGCAAAGCGCAGCAGATAATGTGGGCCACCGGCCTTCGGTCCGGTGCCGGACAGGCCCTGGCCGCCGAATGGCTGCACACCGACCACTGCACCGATCTGGTTGCGGTTGACATACACATTGCCGACCTGGATGCCGTTGGTGATGCGATCGACGGTCTCGTCGATGCGCGAGTGCACGCCCAGGGTCAGGCCGTAGCCGGTGGCATTGATCTGCTCGATCACCGCGTCCAGCTGCTCACCCTTCCAGCGGATGACGTGCAGGACCGGCCCGAAGATCTCCTTCTGCAGCTGGCCCAGGTTCTTCAGTTCGTACGCGCGCGGTGCGAAGAAAGTGCCGTGGGCAGCCTCGGCGGACAGTTCAGCCGCAGCGATCAGGCGCGCTTCGCGGTCCATGCGTTCGGCATGGTCCTGCAGGATCTTCAGCGCATCGGCGTCGATCACCGGGCCGACGTCGGTGGACAGCAGGCCGGGGTCGCCGACCTTCAGTTCCTTCATGGCGCCGGCCAGCATGGTCATCACCTTGTCGGCGATGTCGTCCTGCACGAACAGCACGCGTGCGGCCGAGCAGCGCTGGCCGGCCGAGGTGAAGGCCGAACCGATCGCATCCTTGACCAGCTGTTCCGGCAGCGCCGAGGAGTCGGCGATGAAGGCGTTCTGGCCACCCGTCTCGGCGATCAGCACGCCGATGGCGGCATCACGCGCGGCCATCGCACGGTTGATCGCACGTGCGGTGTCGGTGGAGCCGGTGAAGGCCACGCCCGCCACGCGCGGATCGGCGGTCAGCGCCGCGCCGACGGTGGCACCATCGCCCGGCAGGAACTGCACCACCTCGGCCGGCACGCCGGCGTCATGCAGCAGCTTCACGGCGTAGTAGCCGACCAGGTTGGTCTGCTCTGCCGGCTTGGCGATGACGCTGTTGCCGGCAGCTAGTGCGGCGGCCACCTGGCCCAGGAAGATCGCCAGCGGGAAGTTCCACGGGCTGATGCAGACAAACACGCCACGGCCGTGCAGCTGCAGCTCGTTGGATTCGCCGGTGGGGCTCGGCAGCTTCTCGGCATGTCCGAACTGCTCGCGTGCCTGCTTGGCGTAGTAGCGCAGGAAGTCGACCGCTTCACGCACTTCGGCAATGCTGTCGGGCAGGCTCTTGCCGGCTTCCTTCACGCACAGCGCCATGAACTCGGGCATGCGTGCTTCGAGCTGGTCGGCGGCGTGCTCGAGAATGGCGGCGCGGCTTGCTGCCGGGGTGCGGTTCCAGGCCGGTTGCGCGGCCACGGCATTGGCCAGCGCCTTCTGCACGGTGGCGGTATCGGCGGGCAGCCACTGGCCGACCACTTCGCGGGTATCGGCGGGGTTGGTTACCGGTTGCGGCGCGCCTGCGGGGGTCGCACCCGGCACCAGCGGCGCGGCCTGCCACGGCTTCACTGCCGCGTTGAGCTGCCCGGCCAGGGCGCGCAGTTCGTTGTCGTTGGCGAGATTGGCGCCCATGGAGTTCTTCCTGTCGTGGTTCTGGCTGCGCAGCAGGTCAACCGGCAGCGGGATCTTGGGATGCGGAATCGATTCGAACGAGGACACCATCTCGACCGGATCGCGGATCAGATCGGAGATCGGCACGCGTTCGTCGGTGATGCGGTTGACGAAGCTGGAGTTGGCGCCGTTTTCCAGCAGGCGCCGCACCAGATACGGCAGCAGATCCTCATGCGATCCGACCGGTGCATAGACGCGGCAGGGAAGGCCGAGACGATCGGCCGGCACCACTTCGGCGTAGAGATCGTCGCCCATGCCGTGCAGCTTCTGGTGCTCGTACACGCCGCCGTTGGCAATGCTGCGCACGGCCGCGATGGTGTGCGCGTTGTGGGTGGCGAACATCGGGTAGATCACATCGGCATGCGTGAACAGACGCTTGGCACAGGCCAGGTAGGACACGTCGGTGTTCTGCTTGCGGGTGAACACCGGGTAGCCCGGGTAGCCCTCGATCTGCGCGCGCTTGATCTCGGCATCCCAGTAGGCGCCCTTGACCAGGCGCACCTGCAGGCGGCGACCGGCACGGCGGGCCATGTCGGCCAAGTGGTCGATCGTGTACGGGGTGCGCTTCTGGTAGGCCTGCACCACGACGCCGAAGCCGTCCCAGCCGGCCAGCGAGGCGTCGCAGAACACCTGCTCGATGATGTCCAGCGAAAGCTCGAGGCGGTCGGACTCCTCGGCGTCGACGGTGCAGCCGATGCCGTAGCTCTTGGCCAGCTGCGCCAGTTCCAGCACGCCCGGCACCAGGTCCTTCAGCACGCGCTCGCGCTTGGCATGTTCGTAGCGAGGGTACAGCGCCGACAGCTTGATCGAGATGCCCGGTGCGTTGTTGACGTCGCCGTCGGGACGGCCACCGCGTGCCTTGTGGTCACCGCCGATGGCGTGGATCGCACGACGGTAGTCTTCCAGATAGCGCAGCGCATCCTTCATGGTCAGGGCACCTTCGCCCAGCATGTCGAAGGAATAGCGATAGCTGGCGTTGTCGCCCTTGTGCGAACGCGCGAGCGCCTCGCTGATGGTGCGGCCCATGACGAACTGATGGCCCATGATCTTCATCGCCTGGCGCACGGCCAGGCGGATCACCGGCTCACCCACGCGTCCGACCAGGCGCTTGAACGCGCTGGGTGCGTCGGCACGGGTGGCATCGTTCATCTGCACCAGCTTGCCGGTCAGCATCAGGCCCCAGGTGGAGGCATTGACCAGTACCGAGTCACTGCCGCCCAGGTGCTTTTCCCAGTCGGCGTCGGCCAGCTTGTCGCGGATCAGTTTGTCGGCGGTGTCCTGGTCCGGAATGCGCAGCAGCGCTTCGGCCACGCACATCAGCAGTACGCCTTCCTCGCTGCCCAGATCGTACTGGCGCATGAAGGCTTCGATCGCGCCCTGGTCCTTGGCGCGCACGCGCACGCGGCCGACCAGATCGGCGGCCAGCGCCTGCACCCGGGCCTGTTCCTCGGCGGGCAGGCGGGCCTGCGCCAGCAGCTCACGGACGTGGCTGGCCTCGTCCTTCAGCCAGGCGTCGGTAATGGCCTGGCGGAACGGGTTGGGGGACGCCGGCAGTTCCGGCGACAGCAGCGCGCCATGACGCGGGGCGTCGTGGGCGGCAAGGGAGGAGGAGGGTGCGTTCATGCCGGTCCGGCCAATGGAAAACTTGGCGATTTTAATCATTTTTGCGCCCTCCGGAAGTGCCCCGCGGCCGCCTTCGTGAATGCTGATAGCCCCTAACGGTGGTGGATTCAGCGTGTTCAGCAAGCGCGACACTATTTGTGCTGAATTCGTCATTTGCGGCGCCGGGCGAATGCTGTATTGCAGCATGGCAAAAAGTGTGAATGCACCCTTGCTACCGGTGAGACGGCGGGGCTACCATCGAGACGTTTCCCGCGGCAGGAACGCGGTTGCGACATGATCGAGGTGCTTCCAGCTCCAGATGGGTCAGGTACGCAGCTGCGGCTGCGTCCCCCACGGGCGCTCGATGCCCGGCAGTTCGTCCTGTTGTTCACCGTGTTGTCGGGAGCGATGTGGCTGGTCTCCGCCCTGGGGTGGTTGGCCGGCAATGCATTCGCCCCCCTGTTCGCGCTGCTGTACAGCCTGTTGCTGGCAGCCGCGTTACGTGCCCTGTGGCGCAGCGGCGAACGGCAGGAGGAAATCCGGGTAGTGCCGGCGTATGTGGAGGTCATCCCCGTACCCGGTGGATTGCCGGTGTTCCGGGCTCACCCGCATTGGGTGCGCCTGCTCGCCGACGATGAGAGGGTCCGGCTTGCGTCCAGCGGCCGGCAGGTGGAGGTGGGGAGTTTCCTCGCGCCGGCCGAACGTCAGACGCTCGCAGAGACACTTGAAGGCTTGCTCGCCGCCAGCGATGGCGGCAACCGACGACGCTAAGGGTCTAGGCAATGAAGCAAAGCAGCAGGTGGGGCACGAAGTGCGTTGCAATGGCCGCCGCAGTGGTGGCCGGGGGATGGGTTCCGGCGATGGCATGGGCCCAGGCGGCCGATCCCAAGCCGTGGCAGCTGAACATGGGCAAGGGGGTAACCCAGACCTCGCGCCTGGCCTGGGAGTCGAACAATCTCTCGCTGATCGTCTGCACGGTGATCGGCGTGATCGTGTTCGGGGCGATGGCCTACGCCATCTTCAAGTTCCGCAAATCCAAGGGGGCGGTCGCAGCCACCTTCAGCCACAACACCAAGGCCGAGATCATCTGGACGGTGATCCCGGTGATCATCCTGGTGGTGATGGCATGGCCGGCCACGGCCAACCTGATCAAGATGTACGACACCCGCGATGCCGAGATGACGGTGAAGGTCACCGGCTACCAGTGGATGTGGAAGTACGAGTACCTGGGCGAGAACGTCACCTTCACCAGCCGCCTGGACCGCGAGTCGGACCGCATGCGGCAGAGTGGCAAGGTGCCGACGCGCGAGAGCCATCCCCACTACCTGCTGGATGTCGACAACCGGCTGGTGCTGCCGGTCGATACCAAGGTCCGTTTCGTCATCACCTCCGACGACGTGATCCACGCCTGGTGGGTGCCGGCGCTGGGCTGGAAGCAGGATGCCATTCCCGGCTTCATCAACGAGGCCTGGACCAGCATCGAGCAGCCGGGCGTCTATCGCGGGCAGTGCGCTGAACTGTGCGGCAAGGACCACGGATTCATGCCGATCGTGGTCGAGGCCGTATCCAAGGAGGAGTTCAGGCAGTGGCTGGCGCAGCGCAAGCCGGCACCGCCGGCCGCAGCCCCGGCCGAACCGGCTGCGCCTGCGGCGGAGACGCCTGCCGCGCCGGCCGAACCTGCCGCCGCCGAAGCGGGTGCCGCCCCTGCCACCGCGGCCAGCGGCGCGTGATGTAAATCCCGCGGCCGCCTGCGGCCGTGGCGACAACCGATTCTGAGAGGTGTTTTGCAATGGCGCACTCGGCAGTTGGGCACGACGATCACCACCACCACCCGGGTTTCTTCGAGCGTTGGTTCTTCTCGACCAACCACAAGGACATCGGCACCCTGTATCTGCTTTTCAGCTTCATCATGTTCATCATCGGCGCGGCGATGAGCGTGATCATCCGCGCCGAGCTGATGCAGCCGGGCCTGCAGTTCGTCAGGCCGGAAACCTTCAACCAGCTCACCACCGTGCACGCACTGGTGATGATCTTCGGCGGAGTGATGCCGGCCTTCGTCGGCCTGGCCAACTGGATGGTGCCGTTGCAGATCGGTGCGCCGGACATGGCCCTGCCACGCATGAACAACTGGTCGTTCTGGCTGCTGCCGGTGGCCTTCAGCCTGCTGCTGCTCACCTTCCTGCTGCCCGGAGGTGCGCCGGCCGGTGGCTGGACGCTGTATCCGCCGCTGTCGCTGCAGGGCGGCTACAACGTGGCCTTCACTGTGTTCGCCATCCACGTGGCCGGCATCAGTTCGATCATGGGCGCGATCAACATCATCGCCACCGTGCTCAACATGCGCGCGCCGGGCATCGACCTGCTGAAGATGCCGATCTTCTGCTGGGCCTGGCTGATCACCGCCTTCCTGCTGATCGCGGTGATGCCGGTGCTGGCCGGTGCGGTGACCATGCTGCTGACCGACAAGTTCTTCGGCACCAGCTTCTTCAACGCCGCCGGTGGCGGTGACCCGGTGATGTTCCAGCACATCTTCTGGTTCTTCGGCCACCCCGAGGTGTACATCATGATCCTGCCCGCCTTCGGCGTGGTCAGCGAGATCATTCCCACCTTCAGCCGCAAGCCCCTGTTCGGCTACCAGGCGATGGTGTACGCCACGGCTGCGATCGCCTTCCTGTCGTTCATCGTCTGGGCCCACCACATGTTCACCGTGGGCATGCCGCTGGGCGGCGAGATCTACTTCATGTTCGCCACCATGCTGATCTCGATCCCGACCGGCGTGAAGGTCTTCAACTGGGTCAGCACGATGTGGCGTGGCTCGCTGACGTTCGAGGCGCCGATGCTGTGGTCGGTGGCCTTCGTCATCCTGTTCACCATTGGCGGCTTCTCCGGTCTGATGCTGGCCATCGTCGCCGCCGACTTCCAGTACCACGATACCTACTTCGTCGTTGCCCACTTCCACTACGTGCTGGTGACCGGTGCAGTGTTCGCGCTGATTGCCGCGGTGTACTACTGGTGGCCGAAGTGGACCGGTCGCATGTACAGCGAGAAGTGGGCCAAGGTGCACTTCTGGTGGTCGATCGTGTTCGTCAACCTGCTGTTCTTCCCGCAGCACTTCCTCGGCCTGGCCGGGATGCCGCGCCGTATTCCCGATTACAGTGTGGCGTTCGCCGACTGGAACCTGATCAGCTCGATCGGCGCATTCGGCATGTTCGTCACGCCCTTCATGATGGCGGCGATCCTGCTGTCCTCGCTGCGCAATGGCGAGAAGGCGGCCGATCGGTCCTGGGAAGGTGCGCGTGGCCTGGAGTGGACGCTGCCGTCGCCGGCACCGGCCCACACCTTCACCACCCCGCCGACCCTGCGCCCGGGCGATCTGGCGCATGACGACATCACGCATTGAGGTGGGGCATGCATAACGAGAGCCCGCTCCAGACCTGTAGAGCCGAGCCCGGCTCGGCTGTCGAAAAGCAGCCGGGCAGGGCCCGGCTGTACGGTGGCGAGACTCAGGGCATCGAACAGCAGCGCCGGCGTGCCCGGCGCACGGCAGTCGTGGTGGGCGCCATCGCCGTACTGGTCTATGCCACCTTCATTCTCAGCGGGGTGATCGGACGATGAGCCCGACACCGGCCAGCACACCGTCGCCCAGCGCCGGCCTGCCGCGCCTGATCGGCGTTGCCGTGGCCGTGTTCCTGCTGACCTTCTCGCTGGTGCCGCTGTATCGCATCGCGTGCGAGAAGGTGTTCGGCGTGCGCCTGGAGCGCGGCCCGGGCAGCGAGGCCAGCGTGGGGGCTGCCACCGCAAAGCGCACCGTGCGGGTGGAGTTCGATGGCGGGGTCAATTCGCGGCTGCCATGGGCATTCCATCCCGAGCAGCTGACCATGGACGTGGTGCCCGGTGAGTTGAACGAGGCGCTGTACTACGCCCGCAATGACGGCCCACAGGCGATCGTCGGCAGTGCGGTGCCCTCGGTCGCGCCAGCACGTGCCTCCGGATTCTTCAGCAAGACCGAGTGCTTCTGTTTCACCGCGCAGACGCTGCAGGCCGGCGAGAAGCGCGACATGCCGGTGCGCTTCATCGTCGATCCGGATCTGCCGCCGGAAATCAAGACGATCACCCTGTCCTACACCTTCTACCGCAACGACGCGCTGTCCGATCGGCTGGCTCCGGCCGCCACCTCGGAAGGCGCGCACGCCGCTCCCTGACCCGGATAACGACATGGCCCAGACACCGACCGACGCCAACGTGTACTTCGTCCCGGCCCAGAGCAAATGGCCATTCGTGGGCTCCATCGCGATGATGGTGACCATGGTGGGCGTGGCCAGCTGGCTCAACGATGCCAGCTGGGGGCGCTGGACGTTCTACATCGGCATCGCGATGCTGGTGCTGACCCTGTTCTGGTGGTTCAGCGACGTGGTGCGCGAATCGCAGGCCGGCAACTACAACCGCCAGGTCGATGGTTCGTTCCGGATGGGCATGGTCTGGTTCATCTTCTCCGAGGTGATGTTCTTCGGCGCATTCTTCGGCGCACTGTTCTACACCCGCCACCTGGGCCTGTCCTGGCTCAGCGGCGAGGGACGCGGGGTGATGACCAACGAGCTGCTGTGGCAGGGCTACTCCGCGGGGTGGCCTACCGACGGCCCGGCGGCGATCGGCGGGGCCTTCCAGACCATTCCGGCCTGGGGCCTGCCGTTGATCAATACGCTGATCCTGCTGACTTCCGGCGTGACGCTCACCATCGCCCACCATGCGCTGAAGGCCGGGCACCGTCGCCAGCTGCTGGTCTGGCTGGGCCTGACCGTGGCGCTGGGCCTGGGCTTCCTTGCCCTGCAGGCGGAGGAGTACATCCACGCCTACAAGGAGCTGAACCTGACGCTCGGCTCGGGCATCTACGGGTCGACGTTCTTCATGCTGACCGGTTTCCACGGTGCGCACGTGCTGCTGGGCACGATCATGCTGATCGTGATGTGGCTGCGCTCGGCGAAGGGGCATTTCACCCGCGACAACCATTTCGCGTTCGAAGCCGCTGCGTGGTACTGGCACTTCGTCGACGTGGTGTGGCTGATGCTGTTCCTGTTCGTCTACGTGCTGTAAGCGCCGGTGCCGGTGGCGTACTCAGCCACCGATGCCGTGCGGTTTGATCCAGCCCATGTAGATGCTCACGATCACCAGTACGATCAACGCCACCGACACCGCGATGCGGCGCGTCAGTGCGTTGACCGTGCGCTTGGTCTGGCCCCGGTCGACCAGCAGGTAGTACAGCCCGGCGCCCAGGTTCCAGACGATGACGATCAGAAACGCGATCACCAGCAGGGTCTTCAGCGAATCACTCATGCGCGGCTCGAGGGCAGGGTGGATGTGCCTATCTGACCGCGTTTGCGCGGACTTGTCATGATGCGCCAGCACACGCGGGTGATCGGCTGGCTGCTGGCGCTGGTGGCGATCACGGGATTCACCGCGCTGGGCCTGTGGCAGTTGCAGCGCATGCATGCAAAGCAGGCCATGCTGGATGCGCAGGGCCCCGCTGCGGCGCAGGCACTTCCGCTGGCGCAGGCACTGGCGGCGCCGGGCGCGCTGCATGGCGTGGCCGACCATGGCCGCTTCCTGCCGGGCGTGGTGCTGCTGGACAACCAGACCCGGCACGGCCGGGCCGGGGTGAAGATCTATCGCCCCTTCCGCAGCGACGGCGGCAGCGTGCTGCTGGTCGACCTCGGCTGGCGCGCGCTGCCCGCCGACCGCACGCTCCCCGACCTGCCGCCGCCGCCTTCGCCGGTGGCCGTGCGCGGGCTGCTGGCGCCGCCGCCGTCGGCAGGGTTGGCGCTGGGCCCGGCGTTCTCTACAACCGGTGAGGCGCAGCGCTGGCTGGCCAGCCGGCTGCCTGCCGAGGGCCTGGCGACGGCGCTGGGGCTGCCTGCACTGCCGGAGCGCGTGCTGCGGCTTGATCCGGCGCTGCCCTTCGGTGATGAACGCGACCTCGATCTGCTGCCGAACACGCTGCCCCCGCAGCGCCACCTGGGTTACGCCGTGCAATGGTTCGGCCTGGCGCTGACCGTGCTGGTGGTTGCGCTGGTGCTGGAATGGCGCAGCAGGCGCGTTCCACGCTAGCGCCGGCCCGACACCGGACGCCCGGCATCCCCTGTCCAACCATGAGAAAATGCCCGCATGAACACTGCTACATCCCCGCAGGCGCGCGGTTCCGGTCGCCGGACCCTGGTGTTGTTGTTCGCCGTGTTCTTCGGGGCAATGGCGCTGGCGGCCGTGCTGCGCTTCTCCGGATGGCAGCCTACCGGCCACCGCAACAGTGGACAGCTGCTCAAACCCCCGGTGGACCTGCGCCAGCAGCCACCGACCCTGGCCGACGGCACGGCCTATCCCTGGAATCCGGAGGCGCGCACCTGGCGCCTGCTGGTGGCACCGGCTGGTGCCTGCGACGCGCAGTGCGTCACTTTGTCGCAGGGACTGGGCAAGGTGTGGCAGCTGTTCGGCCATAACGCCGATAATGTCGAGATCCTGTGGCTGGGTCCGCCACCGGCGTCGATCGCCTCGCTGCCCGCGCTGCGGCCGCTGGCACCGTCGCCAGCGCTGCGCGCGGCCCTGCCCGGCGTCGACGATCCGGCTGGCCTGCCGGTCTACGTGATCGATCCGAACGGCTTCGTGATCATGCGCCATGCCCCGGGCAGCGACCTCGGGGGCCTGCGCAAGGACATGGCCACGTTGCTGAAACTGAAGTGAGTCCTGTTTGATGAGCCTTTCCGCGCGTCCGGCGCTGCACCGCAATTTCCACCGCCTGGCGTGGTTCGCCATGATCATGACCGCGAGCACGATCATGTTCGGTGCCTTCGTCCGTCTGTCCGATGCGGGGCTGAGCTGCCCGGACTGGCCGACCTGCTATGGCCACGCGACCTGGCCGCAGCACATCGAGGAGACGGTTGGCCACCCGGCTGCCGATATCCGTCCGCTGGAAACGCACAAGGCCTGGCGCGAGCAGGTGCACCGCTTCCTGGCCGGCGCGCTGGGCATCGAGATCCTGACCCTGGCCCTGCTGGCCACGCGCAGGCGCCGGTTCGGAACCACGGCGGTCGTCACCGCCTGCGTGCTGGTGGCTGCCGGCATACCGTTGTACATGATGGGCTGGCATGCAACGGCCAGTGCCCTGGCCCTGAGTGGTGAGGCGATACTGCTGATTGCCGCCTTGCGCTGGAACAACATCGATCTGGCGCGCGCGGCGGTACTGACCCTGGCGGTGGTGATCTTCCAGGCCCTGCTGGGCATGTGGACGGTGACGCTGCTGCTGAAGCCGATCGTGGTGATGGGCCACCTGCTGGGCGGCATGCTGATGTTCGGCCTGCTGGTGTGGCTGGCGTGGCGGGCCACGCATCTGCCGATCACGCTGGCCGAGGCGCCCAGGCTGAAGTGGCTGCTGCGTGCCGCCGTGGTCGTGCTGGTCACCCAGATCGCACTGGGCGGCTGGGTCAGTGCCAACTACGCGGCGCTGGCCTGCGGCGGCGGCAGCGCCTCGCTGGACAACTTCCCACGCTGTGCCAACCAGTGGTGGCCGCAGCACAACTTCGTCGAAGGCTTCACCCTGTGGCGTGGCATCGGCGTGGACTACGAAGGGGGCGTGCTCGATGGCGCCTCGCGCATCGCCATCCAGCTGGCGCATCGCCTGTTCGCCATCGTGGTGGCTGCCTACCTGCTGTGGCTGGGCGTGCGTCTGTTCCGCCTGCCGAGCATGCGGGGCTGGGCGACTGCGCTGATCGTGCTGCTGGTGCTGCAGGTCACCCTCGGCATCCTCAACGTGAAGCTGGCGCTGCCGCTGGAAGTGGCGGTGGCGCACAACGGCGTGGCCGTTGCCCTGTTGTTCGTGCTGGTCAGCCTGCTGGCCCGCCTGCGTGCCCCGGACTGATCCGATGTTTTCCAATTACCGCCAGTACTGGGACCTGACCAAGCCCAAGGTCGTCGCCCTGATCGTGTTCACCGCCCTGGTGGGCATGGTCCTGGCCATTCCAGGCGTGCCCAGCTGGGAACAGGTACGCGCGGGCCTGCTCGGCTTCCTCGGCATCTGGCTGGCGGCCTCGGCTGCGGCTGCGATCAACCAGCTGCTGGATGCGCACATCGATGCGCAGATGGCGCGCACCTCGTGGCGGCCGCTGGTGGTCGGCAAGGTCAAGCCGTGGCAGGTGCTGGTGTTCGCCGGCGCGCTGATCGTGCTGTCGATGACGATCCTGGTGCTGTGGGTGAACGTGATCACCGCCGTGCTGACCTTCGCTTCGCTGATCGGTTATGCGGTGATCTATACGGTCTACCTCAAGCGTGCGACCTCGCAGAACATCGTCATCGGTGGTCTGGCCGGCGCGATGCCACCGATGCTGGGCTGGGCCGCCGTCACCGGAATGCAGGGCTCTTCGGACTGGGCGTACTCGTCGCTGCTGGTGCTGATCATCTTCATCTGGACGCCGCCGCATTTCTGGGCGCTGGCGATCTTCCGCCGCGAGGACTACGCCAAGGCGAAGATCCCGATGCTGCCGGTGACCCACGGCGTGGTGCATACCCGCAGGCAGATCATGGTGTATTCGGTGGTGCTGGCCCTGGTCTGCCTGCTGCCCTATCTGGTGGGCATGAGCGGACCGTTCTACCTGGGCGGTGCGATCGTGCTCAACGCGGTGTTCCTCTGGTATGCGTGGCGCATGCTGGATCCGCCGGATGAGCTGTTCTCGATGAAGATGTTCCAGTACTCCATCGTCTATCTGATGGCGCTGTTCGCCTTCCTGCTGATCGACCACTGGATCCTGCCCTGGTTGTAACGGGCGCCTGCCGCCGGGCATGGCCCGGCGCTACCGTATCCCAGGGAAAGGCGGGCGCATCAGCCGGATGCATGACGGCCGTCGCAGGGAGGACATGCTTGACCTGATCGAGGCGGCACGCGTGCTGCGCAGCCACGCCGTGCGTGGACGGTCTTCCACAGAACTCCGTGCGTTCAATGTCGGCTTCCGCTCGCCGGAGGCGGCACTTTGCCAACCCGCCGAGCCGCTACGGTGTAGGGATCTGCCGCGCTGCTGACTCACCGCGGGCAGTGGATCACAGATACGGATGGATCCGGCAGGCGGGATGGTCGAATGTGGATACACAGGATTTGCGAGATGAATCGCAATTCTGTGGAGCAATCAATGAAATGCCATGTTTCTCTGCCCATCGTTCTATGTGCTGCGCTTGCATGCTTGGCCGGCAATGCAACAGCAGAAGTTAAAGCACTGAGTCGGGCCAACTGCATTGGATTCGTCAATGAATCCGTTACCTACGAACGGCCCCAGTTCCGCAACTTCCAGGGCTCTGCCGCATCCAGGCATATTCCGCTTGGAAACATCGAGCCGAAGCATGTCCTTGCTGCTCCCAACAATGGACTGTACTCCTGGCGCTTCTATGCAGGCGATGGCACCGATCCGGAACGGATGGTTGTTCATGGATACCACACATGGGTGCTGGGCGGGCGTGTATTCACCCAGTCCACGAGCGCGGTCGACTGCCAACTTTCGGAGTGGTGAGCATCATGAAAAGCCTTTGCTGTCTTGCAACCTCACTGCTGATGTCGATGTCGGCCCAGGCATCGCAGACCGATGCAACTCCTGATCCGGTGGGACGTTGGCTACATCAACGCGCCATGCAAGCTGCAATGCAGGAGGCCTCGATGACGAGAGGGTCGTCCGTAGGCGCTGGCAGCTACCAGATCGTGCGACTGGCAGACCTGGATGCCCCCGAAGAGGTGAAGCATCAGCTTCGCACGGACATGGACCGGTCAGCGGGTGTGGTGCAGGTTGCAGAAGGGAACATCCCAACGCGGGCCGAACTGCTGGCCGCCTTGCCCCGCCGATATCGCTCGGCGTCGGAACTACGCCAGCGCCTGCCACAGCCACCCAGCAGCTTGGAAGCAAGCCTCCTGGGACCGGCGGAGCTGATCGGTATGGAGTCCAGTGGCGTGCTGGATGGAAGCAGGTCCTCGGGGCTGAGCCGTTTCTTCCAGCTGGAAGGCGTCGGCATCGTGGAGTTCAGCGAGAACAACTTCCTCGCTGCGGGCACGCATATCGAGGTCATCGCCGAGGCGCAGAACACAACAGTAAAGGGCGCGCTCGCGCACTTGAAGAAGAGCGTTGACAGCGCTGGCCGTACCCGCGTCGAGCTTGTCTGGACGGGAGACAGCAAGACCTTCAGCCTGATCGCAACCGGGGAGCGCGGCACCGACGTGGAGCGTAACGCCCGATTGCTGCACGACATCGCTGCCGCCATCGTGGATTAGCGACGGCGCGAGGGGCGTCCACACGTGGCGTGGCATCAGCCGAGCATGGGCTCTGCTCTGCAGTAGTTCCACGCCATGTGTGGATGAATTTCCGGGTCATGAGCTGCGCCGTGCATAGCGCTGCGCGATCACACCGCAGACGATCAGCTGGATCTGGTGGTAGATCATCACCGGCAGCACGATGGCACCGAGGCTGCCCCCGGCGAACAGCACCTTGGCGATCGGTACACCCGTGGCCAGGCTCTTCTTCGAGCCGCAGAACACGATGGCGATCTCGTCCTCGCGGTTGAAGTGCAGGCGACGGGCGATGAAGGTGATCAGCGGCATGGCGATACCGAGCAGGACGGCAGCTACCACGGCCACTGCCAGTAGCGACAGCACAGGGGTCTTGCTCCAGAGCCCTTCGGTGACGGCTTCGCCGAACGCCGAATACACGACCAGCAGGATGGTGGCCTGGTCGGTGTAGCGCAGCAGCGCGCGCTGCTTCTCGACCCAGCCGGCGATCCACGGGCGCAGCAGGTGGCCGGCCACGAACGGCACCAGCAGCTGCAGCATGATGCCGCCGATCGCATGCAGCGGGTCGTGCACGCCGCCGGAGGTGCCGGCCAGCGCGGTCAACAGCAGCGGCGTGAGGAACACACCGAGGATGCTCGACAGCGATGCGCTGCAGACGGCCGCCGGCACATTGCCGCGCGCCATCGAGGTGAAGGCGATGGACGACTGCACGGTGGAGGGCAGGGTGCACAGGAACAGCACGCCCAGGTACAGCTCCGGGGTCAACAGCCAGCCCGACAGCGGCTTGAACATCAGGCCCAGCATCGGAAACAGCAGGAAGGTGCAGGCGAGAATGGTCAGATGCAGGCGCCAGTGCAGCATGCCGCCGATGATCGATTCGCGCGGCAGGCGCGCCCCGTGCAGGAAGAACAGCGCGGCGATGGCGACCGTGGTGACATCGTCCAGGACGATGGCGGCGGCGCCCTTCATCGGCAGCAGCGACGCCAGGCCGACCGTGCACAGCAGGGCCAGGGTGAAGTTGTCCGGTCGCAGGCGCGACCACCAGCGGGTCATGGGGGGCAGACTCCTTGGTGTGGAGGGTTCAGGGCGAGGTGACCGGTGTGGCCAGACGCTGGCGGGTGGCCGCTTCCAGCGACTTCAGGCCGGCGCGCTGGCCCAGCTGAAGGGCCTGTTCCGGGCTGGCATGTTCGTAGCGTGCATTGACCAGGCCGAGCACGGCACCGGCGCGGTTGCCGGACGCGCAGTGCAGCAGCACCGGCCCCTGGCTCTGCTGCAGGGCCTGGTGCACGGCGCGCACATTGGCCGCATCCAGGCCCTCGGCGCCGGCCACCGGGATGCGCACATAGCGCAGGCCCAGCGATTCGGCCGCGCGGGTTTCATCGAAACCACGGTCCTCGTCGGGCTGGCGCAGGTCGATCACGGTGCGTACGCCTTGCGCAGCCAGTTCGCGCAGGTGTGCGGCACTGGGCTGGCCGCCGGCATACAGGCCGGGGCGGACTTCATTGAGCGGGGCATCTGCGGCCAAGGCCGCCAGCGGCAGGCAGAGGGACAGCAACAGCAGGCAGGTCAGGCGCAGCAGCATGGTCCTCTCCGTTAAAACGTTCCGCCGCTACCGGCCCAGGCTGGCGCGGGCCTTGAGCAGCTCGCGCAGTTCGTACTTGTCAGTATCGTCCAGTCCCTGCTGCCGCTGCTTTGCCAACAGCTCTTCCAGACGTTGCTGCAACAGTTGTTTCTCCAGCTGGGCCACGGCGTCGTGCAGTTCCTGGGTCCAGATCGCTTCGCTGCCGGGCAGGGTCTGGGCGGCCAGCGTGTGCAGCGAGGCCTGCTCCTCACGCCCGTCGAAATGTTCCAGCAGCGCGCCGGTGCTGATATCGGGACGCTGTTCGACCAGCGCCAGCAGCTCCAGCAGCAGCTCCACACCCGGCAGGCGCAGGCCCTGGAAGTGATGCTTGCCGCCCAGGGTCAGCGCCAGCGACGGCTGCTGCAGCAGCACGGCGATCGCACCCCGCACCAGGCTGCGCTTGGCCACCGGCTGGATCGACCGTGCCGGAGGGCGCTGCGGCATCGCCGTGCGGGTATGCTGCGTGGCCGCACCGAGCCCGGTCAGCTGCGCCAGCTGCTGCTTCATCAGGTCACCGAACGCGCCATCGGGAATCTGCGCCAGCATCGGTCTGGCCCGCTCGGCCAGGCGTGCCCGGCCGTCCAGCGTGCCCATGTTGATCTCGCGGGTCAGCTCGTCGAAGAAGAACTGCGATAGCGGCGTGGCCTGCTTCAGGCGTTCGTTGAAGGCCTCAGCGCCTTCCTTGCGCACGATGGTGTCCGGGTCCTCGCCGTCGGGCAGGAACAGGAAGAAGGCCTGGCGGCCGTCCTTCATGCGCGGCAGCACCGACTCCAGTGCCTTCCAGCCGGCGCGGCGGCCGGCGGCATCGCCATCGAAGCAGAAGAACACGTCCGGTGCGTTTCGGAACAGCAGCTCGGCATGGTCGGGCGTGGTCGCGGTGCCCAGCGTCGCCACCGCCTGGGTGACGCCGAACTGGAACAGCGAGACCACGTCCATGTAACCCTCGACCACGATCAGCCGCTCGATCTTCTGGTTCGCCTGGCGCACCTGCCACAGGCCGTACAGTTCGCGGCCCTTGTGGAACAGCGCGGTTTCGGGCGAATTGAGGTACTTGGGACCGTCGTCCTTCTCGAACACCCGGCCACCGAAGGCGATCACCCGTCCACGGCGGTCGAAGATCGGGAACATCACCCGGTCGCGGAACTTGTCGTAGACGTGCCCCCGGTCGTTCTTGGAGAACAGGCCGGCACGGTCGAGCAGCTTCATCCGCCGCTCGTCCTTGCCCAGCGCATCGCGCAGGCCGCTGTAGCCGTCGGGCGCATAGCCGATCTGGAAGCGGGCGCGGTTCTGTTCGTCCACGCCACGGCCGTCAAGGTAGGCGCGGGCCTTGTCGCTGCCCTCCAGGTTCTTCTGGAAGAAGCGCGCCGCTGCATCCAGTGCCGAATAGAGTTCACGGCTGTCGTCCTGCTGCTGGGCGCTGCGCGGGTTCTCGCTGCGTGGCACGTCCATGCCGGCGCGCTTGGCGAGCTCATCCACCGCGTCGAGGAACTCGAGGCGGTCGTAGTTCATCAGGAAGCTGATTGCGGTGCCGTGCGCACCGCAGCCGAAGCAGTGATAGAACTGCTTGGTCGGCGAGACGGTGAACGAGGCCGAGCGCTCGTCATGGAACGGGCAGCGTGCCGCGTACTCCTTGCCCTGTCGCTTCAACGGCACGCGGCTGCCCACCACCTCGACGATGTCGGTGCGGGCCAGCAGGTCGTCGATGAAAGCGTCGGGGATACGGGCCATGGGCAGCAGGGCAGGGCGCGGCCGCCGGGGCGCGCAGCAGGGGCGGCAGGTCCCCCTAGTTTACTCGCTGGCGATGGTCGGGCCGGCCTGTTGTTCGCTGCTGCCGCCGGCGCTGGCGGCCGCCCGCTGTGCCCGGGCACTCAGGCGCTCGTCGATCACCGCGGTCATCAGGGCGCCGACGAAGAACACCGCGGTAGCGTAGTAGATCCAGACCAGCGCGATCACCAGGGCGCCCATCGAACCGTAGGCGCTGCCGGGTGCCACGGTGGCGATGTAAACGCCGATGCCGTAGCGCCCCAGGGCGAACAGGAGCGAGGTGATGGCCCCGCCGATGAAGGCCTGGCGCCAGGCCACGCGACGGTCGGGCAGATAGTGGTAGAGGAAGGCGAAGGCCAGCGTGTACAGCAGCAGCGTGGTCACGTAACCGATGGCCGGCAACACCGATGGCAGCTGCGCGAATACCACCTGCAGGGCGGTGGTGGCGGTCATCGACAGGATCAGCAGGAAGCCCAGCGCCAGCACCACGCCGAAGGAGAACACGCGCTTGCGCAGCCAGGCCTGGACGCCTTCCAGGCGCTGGCCGCTGGTATGGAAGATGCGGTTGAGTGCGTTCTGCAGCTGTGCGAACACGGCGGTGGCGCCGACGAACAGCAGCAGGGTGCTCCACAACCCGGCCAGCGAGCCCATGCTCGGCTGGCTGTTGGCGTTGTGCAGCACGGTATCGGCCACGCTGGCCACGCTGCTGCCGGCCACCGAGCCGATCTGGCTGATCAGCGCCTGCTGCGCGGGCGGGTACAGCGAGGCGGTCAACCACAGCAGCAGCACCAGCAACGGCGCCATCGACAGCAGGGAATAGAACGAAACCGATGCGGCCTGGGTCAGGACGTCGATTTCGACGAAGCGCTTGGCCACGGCCATCGGGAAGCTGTCCTGCAGCTTCTCCAGGCGCGATCGGACGATGGGCAGGAAGGTGCGGGGATGCGGCATCTACGGCGTCGGCTGGAGCGGTACAGGCTTCCTTTTCTAGCAGATGCCGGCGTTGCGGCAGGTGAAGTGGCAGCGCGGTCGCGGAATGCAGCGAAGTCCGCGTTATCCTTCTGCCCGGACCGAGGGCGCGCTGGGGCTGCCGCCACGGTATCCGGGCCCACCGCCTGTGTGCGGGGCCACGACAATCCAACTTCTCTGCAAAAGGACGCGTTATGAAAGGGATGGTCTGCACCACGATGGTGTTGCTGCTGGCGACGAGCGGTTCGGCCGCTGCGGCGTCCACGGCCTGCGAAAAGGCCTTCAAGACGGTAGGGGATCCGCGCAATGGCGCGATGTACATGGCCGACCTGACGGTGCCCGGTCTGAAGGTGCAGAGTGCACTGGACCAGCTTCGCAAGATCGGTGCCGATGACCAGTTCGAGGTGGGCGGCCAGCTGGTGGAAGGCGATACCGGCAACCAGTACCTGATCCAGACCAAGGGCCTGCGCACGCCGCTGGTGCTGATCGGCACCGCCGACCGCAGCGGCCGGGTCACCCTGGCCACCAAGCTGGCCCGCGGCCAGACCATCGCCCAGGAGGACGCCCGCAAGTCGATGTGCGACATGCTGGACAAGCTCAAGGGCGGCAGCCAGGGGGATGCGCTGGCCGCCGCCGCGCGCGCGCAGTATCCGATCTCCGTGGCGGAGGAGGTGACCGCGCCGGACCTGTCCAAGAAGATGGGTAAGGAGGTGCGCGATACGATGGCGGCCTACAACGCTGCGGGCAGCTTCAAGGACCTGCTGCTGGGCACCACCACCAACAAGGAAGACCTGGGCGACCGCTCGGCCACCTTCCTGCCGGTGTATGCCAAGTACATCGGTCGCCGCTACCGGATCGACGGCCAGATCTACACGGTCAACTCGAACAGCTACTCCAGCCGTCCGGGTGAGGTCGGATCGATCAACTACCTGGTGACGCCGACCCGTGGCCTGTTGCGGATCCGCCAGAATGACACCTTCAACAACAACAACTACACCATCCGTTGCGAATTCGCTCCGGACCAGGCAGCCAACTTCGCCATGCTGCGCGAACGCGACTGGGCCAAGCTGGAAGGCGAGGTCAGCGCGGTGGAGGGCAGTTCCATGACCCTGCGCAACTGCCGCCAGGTGTAAGCGCTGGCGCGGCAGCTGCAGCAATGACAAGGCCCGCGTGAAGCGGGCCTTGTCATGTCCGGCAGGGTGGTGGCGGATCAGCCAGCCAGGGCCTGTTTGACCAGCTTGGACACCACGCCCATGTCGGCCTGACCGGCGAGCCTGGGCTTCAGCGCCCCCATCAGCTTGCCCATGTCGGCCGGGCCGGTGGCACCGGTTTCGGCGATGGCGGCCTGGATGGCGGCGGCGATCTCGGCCTCACCCATCTTGGCGGGCAGGTAGGCCTCGATGACCACGATCTCGGCACGCTCGATCGCGGCCAGGTCTTCACGGTTGGCCGCTTCGTACTGGCTGACCGAGTCCTTGCGCTGCTTGACCATCTTGTCCAGCACGGCGATCACGGCGGTGTCGTCGAGCTCGATACGCTCGTCCACTTCCTTCTGCTTGATCGCGGCGTTGATCAGGCGGATCACGCCCAGCTTGTCCTTCTCGCCCGCCTTCATGGCGGCCTTCATGTCATCGGTGAGCTGCTGCTTCATGCTCATGGGAGACCTCGTGGTGGTAGTGGGGCAGGGCGGTTGCCCGGGCCCGGAAACGCAAAAAGCCGGCGACGCTCGCGCGTGCCGGCTTCGGCTTCACCGCGGAAGGACGAACCCGCCGCAATGAAGATGCGTCCGATCAGTACAGGCGCTGACGCTTGGTGACGTCGCGCGACGAGCGGCGCAGCTGACGCTTCACAGCAGCGGCGGCCTTGCGCTTGCGCTCCTGGGTCGGCTTTTCGTAGAACTCGCGCTTGCGGGTTTCGGCCAGCACACCGGCCTTTTCGCAAGTGCGCTTGAAGCGGCGAAGAGCAAACTCGAAGGGCTCGTTCTCGCGGACTTTGACGCTGGGCATGGAATCTCCGGGACACAGTAGAACCGGGTCACGCCCGGCGAGCCGCACATTATAGCGGCGAATCAACAAACTGCAAGCACGCAAGCCTGAATGCGGGCCAGCAATACGGATGCAGTGGGATCTGCACGTCACCCCGAGGGGGCGGCAGGGGCGTCATAATAGCAGGCATGCGAGTCCTTGGCATCGAATCTTCCTGTGATGAGACCGGCGTGGCGGTGTACGACACCGACCTGACCGGCAGCGCGGCCCTGCGCGCCCATGCGGTCTACAGCCAGATCGCCCTGCACGCCGAGTACGGCGGTGTGGTGCCCGAGCTGGCCAGCCGTGACCACGTGCGCAAGCTGCTGCCGCTGGTCCGGCAGACCCTGGCCGAGGCGGGCCTGGGCGTGGACGACATCGATGGCGTGGCTTATACCGCTGGCCCCGGGCTGGTCGGTGCGCTGCTGGTCGGTGCCGGGGTGGCCCGTGCCCTGGCCTGGGCACTGGAGGTGCCGGCCGTGGGCGTGCACCACATGGAAGGGCACCTGCTGGCGCCCTTGATGGAGGACGATCCGCCGCAGGCCCCGTTCGTGGCCCTGTTGGTGTCCGGTGGCCACACCCAGCTGGTGGCGGTCGATGCCATCGGCCGCTACCGCCTGCTGGGCGAGACCCTGGACGATGCGGCCGGCGAAGCCTTCGACAAGACTGCCAAACTGATGGGGCTGCCCTATCCCGGCGGCCCGCAGCTGGCCAAGCTGGCCGAACAGGGCACCCCGGGGGTCTACCGTTTCGCGCGGCCGATGACCGATCGCCCGGGTCTGGATTTCAGCTTCTCCGGCCTGAAGACCCAGGTGCTGATGGCCTGGCGTGACAGCGACCAGAGCGACCAGACCCGCGCCGACATCGCGCGCGGTTTCGAGGATGCGGTGGTGGAGACCCTGTCGATCAAGTGCGAACGCGCGCTGGAAGCAGCCGGCACCAATGTGATCGTGGTGGCCGGCGGTGTCGGTGCCAATACGCGGCTGCGTGCCCGCCTGCAGCAGATGGCCGAACGCCTCGGGGGGCGTGCCTGCTTCCCGCGGCCGGCGCTGTGCACCGACAACGGCGCGATGATCGCTTTCGCCGGCGCCCTGCGCCTGCAGGCCGGGCAGCACAACCCGCCGAAGGTTGACGTGACCCCGCGCTGGGACATGGCGACGCTGCCTGCGGTGTGACCCGCGGCGCACCCATCCACACAGGCTGCGACCGTAGCGGCGGACGTGCCGGGATCCGGTCGTTTCAGGCAGTGGTGGTTCCGTGCCGTTACCATGACCGTCTGTTTTCCCGCTGGTAACCGCAATGGACAAGGTTTTCATCGAGGGGCTGACGATCGACGCCCTGATCGGCATCTACGATTGGGAACGGCGGATCCGGCAGGACCTGGTGTTCGACCTGGAGATGGGTTTCGACAACCGGCGCCCGGCAGCGACAGACGATATCGCCCATACCCTCAACTACAAGGCGGTCAGCAAGCGGCTGGAGCAGTTCGTGCGCGAATCGGAGTTCGGCCTGGTCGAGACCCTGGCCGAACGTTGCGCGCAGATCGTGCTCGACGAGTTCGATGTGCGCTGGCTGCGGCTGAAGCTGAGCAAGCCGGGAGCGGTGCGCGGCGCGCGCGCGGTCGGCGTGATCATCGAGCGCGAACGCGGCTGAAACAGCAGCGTCGGCCGGCGGCCGGCAACTTCTTCATGCGAAATGACTGAAACAGGAGACGACTGATGGTGGATGCGGTGGTGGCGGTACAGTGGATGGAGCGGCTGCAGAACACACTGGAACCCTATCCCGGCGCCTACCTGGCGTTGATGATTTCGGCCCTGCTGCTCGCGGCGGGCCTGGCCAACTGGGTGACCAAGCGCATCCTGGTGCGCGGCCTGCGCCGTCTGCTGCAGCGCCTGCCCGGTGCCGAATCCGGGCGTGGCAGCCATCTGATGCGGGTCATCTCGCGGTTGTCCAACGTGGTGCCCAGCCAGGTGATCGCCTCTGGCATCACCCTCATTCCCGATCTGCCGCCCGGGCTGGTCAGCGTCATCGTCAAGCTGTGCATCGTGTGGGCGGTGCTGACCGTCTCGCTGGCGTTCTCGCATGCGCTGGATGCGGCCAACAGCCTGTACGAGCGCAAGCCGGATGCGCGCAACAAGCCGATCAAGGGCTACCTGCAGGTGGTCAAGATCGTGATCTTCGTGGCGGCTGGCCTGGCGATCATCTCCACCCTGCTGGGCGTGGCGCTGGGCCCGCTGGTGACCGGCCTGGGTGCGGCCACGGCCGTGCTGATGCTGATCTTCCAGGACACCATCCTCTCGCTGGTGGCCAGCGTGCAGATCAGTGGCGATGGCCGCGTGCGCATCGGCGACTGGATCGAGATGCCGAGCCAGAACGCCGATGGTGACGTCATCGACATCGCCCTGCACACCATCACCGTGCAGAACTTCGACAAGACCATCACCACCATCCCGACCAAGAAGCTGGTGACCGAGTCGTTCAAGAACTGGCGCGGCATGCAGGAGGCCGGTGGCCGCCGCATCAAGCGCGCGCTGTACCTGGACCAGCACAGCGTCGGCTTCCTGGACGAGGGCGACCTGGCCTTCCTCGGTGAGTTCGCCCTGCTGCGCGACTACCTGCGCGACAAGGAGCAGGAGCTGGGGCAGTGGAACGGGCGCCTGCGCGAACAGGGCGTGGCGGACGTGAACAGCCGCCGGGTGACCAATCTGGGCACGTTCCGGGCCTATGTGGAGCGCTACCTGCGCAACCACCCGGGTATCCACACCGACATGACCCTGCTGGTGCGACAGCTGCAACCGACTACCGAGGGCCTGCCGCTGGAGCTGTACTGCTTCACCCGCACTACCGCCTGGGCGGAGTACGAGGCCGTGCAGTCGGACATTTTCGACCATCTGCTGGCGATCCTGCCGGCCTTCGGCCTGAGGGTGTTCCAGGCGTCCAGCGACGCCATGTTGATGGCCGGGCAGCGCCAGTCGGCCCGCTCGGAGTAAGCTGCCGTGCCGCCCGCGGGACCGTACGGACCCCGCTGGTGGATGAAACTGAATGCCGAAACCTCTCGCCAAATGGCCCGGGATCGCTAGAATGCCGGGCTTGTAAACGTTTTCATCAAGGACTGCCGGTGGCCTCCGAACGCATCGAATCCCTCATTGCCCAGATGACCGTCGAGGAAAAGGTCGGCCAGCTGGGTGTTTTCGCGGACATGGTCCGCCCGTTCGCCCCGGACGTGAACCCGGAAGCCAACGTGCGCAATGCCGACCAGGTGCTGCAGCAGGTGCGCGAGGGCAAGGTCGGCTCGCTGTTCAACGGGGTGGGCGCCGAACTGGGCCGCCGCATCCAGCAGGTCGCGACCGAGGAGAGCCGGCTGGGCATCCCGGTCATCCTCGCTGCCGACGTCATCCACGGCATGCGCACCGTGTTCCCGATCCCGCTGGGCGAGGCCGCCAGCTTCGAGCCGGACCTGGCCGAGCGCACCGCCCGCGCCACTGCGGTCGAGGCCACCGCCGCCGGCCTGCACTGGACCTATGCGCCTGCCGTGGACATCGCCCGCGACCAGCGCTGGGGCCGTGGCGCCGAAGGCGCAGGCGAGGACGTGGTGCTGGGCTGTGCCTTCGCCGCCGCCCGTGTGCGCGGCTTCCAGGGCAGCGACCTGCGTGCCGCCGATTCGCTGCTGGCCACGCCCAAGCATTTCGCCGCCTATGGCGCGGTGATGGCCGGCATGGAATACAACATGGTGGACATCTCGCCGCAGACCCTGCGCGACGTGCACCTGCCGCCGTTCAAGGCGGCCTTTGATGCCGGTGCGATCACGGTGATGTCCTCGTTCAACGACATCAACGGCGTGCCGGCCAGCGCCAATGCAGAACTGCTCACCGACATCCTGCGTGGTGAGTGGAAGTTCCCGGGTGTGGTGATCTCCGATTACACCGCCGACATGGAACTGGTGGCGCACGGCTACGCCGCCGATGACCGCGACGCCACCGCCAAGGCCTTCACCGCAGGCCTGGACCTGAGCATGCAGAGCGGCTTCTACGCCGAGCACCTGCCAGGCCTGGTGGAAAGCGGCGAGGTGCCGATGGCGGTGCTGGATGAGGGCGTGCGCCGCATCCTGTGGCTGAAGGAAACCATCGGCCTGTTCGACGACCCGTACCGGTCGCTGGACCCGGCCCGCGAAGCGGACGACTCGCACATCGCCGCACATGATGAGCTCTCGCGCGATGCCGCGCGCCGTTCGATCGTGCTGCTGAACAACCGTGACAACGTGCTGCCGCTGCAGAAGACCGGGCAGAAGATCGCGCTGATCGGCCCGTTCGTGCAGGACCGCGAAAACATTGAAGGCTGCTGGACCCTGTTCGGCGACAAGCAGCGTTATGTGGACCTGGAAACCGGTGTGCGTGCCGCCATCGGTGACGCGTCGCTGCTGGAGATCGTGCCCGGTTGCGATCTGGAAACCGCGATCCCCGGGGGCACCGAAGCCGCCGTGGCGGCTGCGCTGCGTGCCGACGTGGTGGTGTTGGCGCTGGGCGAGCCGCAGCGCTACAGCGGCGAAGCGCAGTCGCGCGTGGAGATCACCCTGCCGCCGGCGCAGCAGGCACTGGCCGAGGCGGTGGCGATGACCGGCAAGCCGCTGGTGGTGCTGCTGCGCAATGGCCGCGCGCTGGCCCTGCAAGGTGCGGTGCGCAATGCACAGGCCGTGGCGGTCACCTGGTACCTGGGCACGCAGACCGGTCATGCGGTGGCCGATGTGCTGTTCGGCGACTACAGCCCGTCCGGCCGCCTGCCGGTCAGCTTCCCGCAGGTGTCCGGCCAGCAACCGTACTTCTACAACCATCCGCGTACCGGCCGCCCCGAACTGCCGACGATGTCGGAGTTCAAGGCACGCTGGCGCGAGATTCCCAACGAGCCGCTGTATCCGTTCGGTCATGGCATCGGCTACACCACCTTCGCCTATGGCGTGCCGCAGCTCAGCACGGCACAGCTGGGCTGGGACGACACCCTGACCATCACCACCACGCTGACCAACACCGGTACCGTGGCCGGCGAGGAAGTGGTGCAGCTGTACATCCATGACCGCGTGGCCAGCCGCGTGCGGCCGGTGCGCGAGCTGAAGGACTTCCGCAAGATCGCACTGCAGCCGGGCGAATCCACCGATGTGGTGTTCACCCTGCATCGCGAGCAGTTGGCGTTCACCGGCCGCGATGGCGTGCTGCGTGCCGAGCCGGGCCTGTTCGAGCTGTGGGTGTGCGCGTCGTCAGCGGCTGGCGAGCCGGTGCAGTTCGAACTGCTGAAGGGCTGAACGGGAACGGTAGCGGGGGGGGGGGGGGGGGGGGGGCGGGCCCGCCCCCCCCCCCCCGCGGCGCGCGCCGCGCCCCGGCGGGGGGGGGGGGGGGGGCGCGG